>JAZUIT010000155.1:0-2651 GCA_045642385.1 Acutalibacteraceae bacterium | reverse complement strand
CTTTTGATATACCGAAAATACTTAAAAAAACAAGTGAACACACCACACATTGCATAATAATAAGTCGGGTAAGATAGTCCCCTTTTTTCTTTGGAGATTTCTTCCCGACTTTTGTTTTATCCTTATCCATTTTGCTCCTCCGATGCTTTTTTATAAATATGTATGCACAGGAGGTATTAAATATTATTTTGTTTTAAAATTCAATCCCTTTGACCACGCACCGTAAACCTTTGTACTGCCGTTCAGATAATATGCTCTGACAAAATATGTACTGGTTTTGTCCTTTGTAATTCCTTTGAATGTGAATGTTGTTGCAGTGGTTGCATAGGCTTTGCCGGTTGTCTTGTTATAAACCTGATAACCCGATACATAAGCTTTTTTAGTCCAGTTAATTTTTACGGATGTTGAATTTACCTGATTAATTTTTACCCCTGTTACGGCTGTCGGCACATTTTTGATTATTACTCCCTTTGCCCACGGACTGTAAATGACATTATCACCGTTTTTAATATATGCTCTTGCAAAAATTGTATATGTTGTTCCGGGTTTTAATTTCGTTAAAACATAGGAATTTGTGGCTGTATTATATACCTTTTTCAAGGTCTGATTATACACCTGATAACCGCTTGCACCGCTGACCTTATCAAAAACCACCTTTATATTTGTGCTTGAAGCTGAAACAGCTTTAACATTTTTAGGGGCATTTACTGACCATATCGCATAAAGGGTTGTATTATTTGTAATCTTAACACTTTGTCCTGCTCTATACGTAGCGGAAGTTGCAAGTTTGTTTGCCGACCAACCAAGGAAAGTACAACCGCTCCTTGTTGCTGTGGGTAATCCCACTCTTGTATCGGCAGGAACTTTTGCAAAAGTCGGTAAAACTTTACCGCCGTTTGCATTAAATACAACTGTTCTTGAACTGTATTGAATTTTTACATTGGTAAGATTTTCGTTATTTGTTCCGATTTTAATTCTTTTCCATTGTGCCTGCGTGCCCGTGTAATATACATTTTTGATTTTCGTACAAACAACAAACGCAGAATTGCCGATATTTGTTACACCCTTACCGATTGTAACACTTGTAAGGCTTGTGCAACCGCAAAATACACCGATATCTATATTTGTTACGCTGTCGGGAATTGAAATGCCGGTAAGATTTTTACAGTCAAAAAACGCTGAACAGGCAATATATTTTGTTCCCGATTTTATCGTATAAGAACCGCCTTTTTCTCTCTTTGCTCTTATCAGGAAATTACCGATATACAATACTTCGTTTTGCCAATTTGAAGAATTGTTATAATACCCTGTTTGTTCAAAAGCAATTTGCGCTATGCTTTTTACCGTTTCGGGAATTTTAATATCCGTAAGGCTCGTACAGCAGTAAAATGCAGAGTCGCCTATACTCGTTACACTATTCGGTATTATAACATTTTTAAGACTTCTGCATTGTGAAAATGTTGCATATCCGATACTTTTTATACCGTTCGGAATTGTAACATCCGTTAAGCTTTTGCAATTATAAAACGCTTCTTCTCCTATGCTCGTTACTCCGCTCGGAATTACGGCATCTGTAAGACTTGTACAACTGAAAAATACTCCGTTACCTATTTTTTTCAGAGTATTCGGCATTTTGACACTTGTAAGGTTTGTACAACAAGCAAATGCATCGTCACCTATACTCGTTACACCCTCCGGGATTATAACATCCGTAAGACTTGCACAATTTTTGAAAGCAAAATCGCCTATACTCGTTATATTGTCGGGAAGATTTATATTTTTAAGGCATCCACACTCCTTAAATAAATCTTTACCTATACTTTTTGCATTTTTCGACATTGCAACATTTGTAAGACTTGAACAACCGTAAAACACAGCAACACCTAAATCCGTCACACTATCCGGAATTGTTATATCGGTAAGGCTTGTGCAATTATAAAATGCGGAGTTGCCTATACTCGTTACACCGTCCGGAAGTGTAATATCTTTAAGGCTTGTACATTCGCTGAATGCTTTGTCTTCTATGGTTGTTAATTTTTCGGATAATGTAACACTTTTAAGATTTATACATTGTGAAAAAGCTTCATACCCTATACTCTTTACGCTATCGGGAATTGTTACACTTGTTATATTCTGACAATCCGCAAAAGCCCTTTCATCTATTCTTACTACGGGACAATCTCTCAATTCAGAAGGTATAACTATTTCTCCGACGATTGAACCGTAATACCCGTGTATTATAGCTGTACCGTTTCTGATTTCATAAGAATAATCTACTTCAACCGCACTTGCAGTAAGGGAAAAGAAATTCAATCCGCTTAATGTTCCTATCGGTACAACGGCAAATAACATCACCGTTGCAAGAATTATTGAAAATATTTTTTTCATATAAAAAACCTCCTGTGATTTTGTACTTTTATTGTACTAAAAATCACAGGAGTAGTCAATGAAATAAGTGGGACAAAATCTAACACTTATTATGTACCGTATTATGAAATTATTTCAATGCTTCAAGCAATTCATTAACCTTATCGGTTTCTTCCCATTTAACGCCCAAATCCTCTCTGCCCAGGTGACCGTAAGCGGGAAGCTTGCTGAAATTGGGTTTTCTCAGATCAAGTGCTTCGATAAGTGCGGCAGGTCTTAAATCA
>JAZUIT010000154.1:0-5845 GCA_045642385.1 Acutalibacteraceae bacterium | reverse complement strand
TACTGATGCGAAACCGTTAAGTAATACATCTTTTGCCGCAGTTGTTTCCGAAACACCGCTTTTTACGATAAATTCAAAAGCTTTCCAATGCTCATCCTTCATCTGATCGGTAATGGAATTGATATTTTGAACATACATTTGTCCTTCCATAACCATATCGGATACCTCGTTATCGCTACCTTTATCAAAACTAACTACCCGTTCATTTTCTTCAACAACAGTTGACATTGACATAGCAGGTTTCAAAGAATCAAGCGAAGCATCTGTGTCAAGCAAATACGCCGATGTTCGTTTTTCATCGTCAGGCTCTTCAAATGGTTCCTCAAAAGTTTTTTCGATATTGTCAAGCATATAATTCAACTGACTGACCTGATCAGTAAGCCCTTGAATCATCTGATTCTTTTGAGTAAGTCGTTGCTTAAAGGTATCGTAAATACCCCGTGCCTTTTCCTGATTTTGTTTCAGCATATCTTTTGCTCTTGAAAGCAAGTCATTCAATGACATTGATTCAAGATCTCGGCTTGTAATGTCCCCGTATGCCAATTCGCTTTCGAGAACCTTAATACAAAATGCACGGAAGTTGCGAATAAGTTCCTGCGTGTTATCTGTTGCTTTCTGAATGAAATCGTTCAGTTCGGCAATCTGTTCGTTTTTTGAATCAATTTGAGTATTTAATCTTTGAATAATAAGTTCGAGTTCACGTACTGATTTACTCATTTAACTATCTCCGTTTCCTTGTAAAATTGCGGTTTTATCCTTCTTTAATACGGCATCACCGAGATTCCATGAGAAATAGTCGCTTGCTTGAATTTTCAAAGCATCGGCAATATTTCTTATGTCACTTTCAATGATGTCATATGTTGATAAAGCTTTGTCCCTGTATGAAAGAGCAGCACTTACGGTATCATTGCTTCCGGTTTGCAGTCCTTTTATGATATACTGAAGATACAAAGCAAGATCATTACTTAAAATGCTTTTAAGCTCATTTTTGACGGTTTCCTGACCGCTTTGCACATTCATCGCATCTATTTTCGGAATTAAAATATCCAGCTTGCCGTTCAGAATATTGTTGTATTGAGTAGCCGCTTCGTAATTGCTGATATCACTGTTCGCAAGATGAATATCTACAACGGTAATATCCGTAAGTAATTCTCTGATATCGTCAAGCTTGTCGGTTAAAGAATCATAGTCATCTTCAAGCTTTATATCCGAAAAAGACATTTTGAATACATGCTTATGACCGTTTTCATCAATATAAAAGCGTGTCATTGTAACCCCGTAAGCTAATATCAAAAGGTATACAACAAGGGTAACTATCAAAATCTTTTTATAATTTCTCTTGAAGAATGATATGAATTTTGAATCACTTTCGGCTTGTTGCTTTCCGGTTCCGTCCAAAGCGATTTTTTCAATACACCATTTATCTTGATTCTTCATTTTCGGTTTCCTCTGGCGTATTTTTGGTCTTCTTATCAAAATTGCAGTTATTCAGAAACTCAATGCCGTTTGGAACAATTTCTCCGACACGTTCCTCATATGTCAGTTCATTCTTGCAGAATTGACATTTGACATGTCTTTCAATGTCCCTTGTTTGAAATGCACCGGTAATGAAAACCTGCGAAGAAGTCCTGACTCTCTTTAAGCATTCCTCAGCAGTTTTACCGAAAACTTTAATCCAGGGATAATCGGTTCGTATGTCTTTATCAACACTCTTGATATGACCTCGTCTCTGAATTGCCATTTGGAACTGTGCCGCAATAGATCCGGCGGCTGAATCTCTTCTGTAAACCTCTGTACAGGAAGAACCGAGCAGCATACCGTTATTTGCAAATTCGCTTATATCTGACAGTTCGGGTTGCTTTTCACAAATAAAAGGTTTGCCGAAGGTAACGATTTCCGTCTGCATCGTATCAATTTGATTGATATTGTTGCAGCATTCACAACGAACCGGCTTTTTCACAACCCTCGTATAAACCATACCGTGAATCTGAATAAAAACGCCTCGTTTTAATGTTGCGGCATATTTTTTTGCCTGTTCTTCGCTTAAATCATAAATGTTGATTTTCGGATAATCTTTTCTACCGTTTCTCCTTGTAGTTTCCAGAGAAAATGTTATCCGATAACTTTTTGATTCATCGTTAAACAAGACAATGGGATCATTCATTATTGCTCCGAAAAAGACAAATGAATTTTCTCGTGCCATTATTAAAATCTCCTTCCGTTAAATTTGCCGGAAATTCCGGCTATGTACACTCGGCGGTTTCCCGCCGAGCTTGGTTTTAAGCACCCTTTTTCAATTTCGGTTTTAATTTACCGTTTGGATGCTTTGCACATATCTCGCAATATGCGAGAATGCCTTCGGTATTTTCCTTATACCGTTTTAAAAAATGTTCATCATCAAGGGAAAAATCATAATTGAGATAATAGAGTCCGAAGAACATATCATAGAACCTCTGAATGAATTCTTCATTTTTGAGTTTTCGGAGTTCAGCGAGATTGATTGTTTGAGAAAGATTTTCTGTAAATTCGGAAAAGAGATACCAATAACGGTCCGCAAAGTCTTTTTTCTCTCTTCCGCCAACCCAGCTTAGTACTTCCTGCTCGGTATGATTGAGGACAGCCGATCTCATACCCTGGCACATTTCGTTCCTATTCATTGGTTGCATAAAATATCTGGGTTCCAGGAATCTGTCTTTGCAATCTTTATCTGTCGAAAAACCGCTGATTCTGCCGAGAGGATATGTTCTGCAAACATTTGGTTTACCCTCATGTACACGGCAATAATGCTTTCCGTCCTTTTGGCCTAAGAACGGACAAGTGTTATGACCGTTCGGTTCTTCCCTGAATTTGATGCGAACAATCGGCAAGTTAGATGAAGAGCCGATATATGAATCCGTATATTTCTTGAGAAACTCTATCGGATCCATTGCCTTGATTTTTACCAAGTGAAAGAAATCATGCGGAGACAATAAAATATCATCTCTGTTTCGGCAACATTGACCGCATTGGATGCAGTCAAATGTGAACTTTGAGTTTTCCTCAAGGTAATCAAGTCCACCATTTTCCAATTGGTTTTTCAGCTCTTCCAAATACTCTTGTGTAGGCATAACAACTTTCCTTTCTGCACCGGACATTTAACGGTGACTGTTCAAATTTAAAATAACCTTCATTTTTTTGATTAAATGTCAATTTGAACATAGGAAAGTTGGTTTTTTATTTTCAAGAAAACATTAACGGTGCTGCATTTACAAATCCTAAAATCAAGCAAACCAGGCCGATAATAATCAGAACTGTCACAAAAGCGAAAATAATAAAGTCTTTTGCGACAAAACGTTTCCAGTTCTTAAAGGGATTCTGCAAAATAAGAAGACAAAGTCCTTCAAGCAAAACTGCAACGCCAAGCAGAATTAAAAAATTAATTCCTGACATAGAAAAATCAATCATTGTTTTTTCCCTCCACATCTAATTCTCCGTATCCGTCCGCAAAGAAAATATTTTCTGATGAAACATCATCGGACTCATCCGGGATTATATCTTCAGGAGTTTCTTCGTTGACGGAATCTTCAATGTGTGCAAGTTTCTTTTGATCTTCAAGACACTTTTCATAAATATCATCGTTACGAAAGACAGAAAGTGAACCTGTGTTAAGAGGGTCTTTCTTCTTCCAAAGATAGATAATAAGAATCATTGCACCCAGAAGAATCGCAAGAATCAAAATGTCAATTAAAATGAAGATAGTTTTCATTGGCACACCTACCTCTTATTTGAAACTTCAATCATTACGGTGCCGGTATCGTTTGTTCCGACACCTTTTACCGAAACGATGGTATTTCCGATTTCATATTCGGATGAGAAAGTTCCGCCACCGGACATGACAGATTTAAGTTCATCATCTGTCTCCCCCATACCGTGATATTTTATTTCCGCAGTTGCAGTCTTAAAAAGAGTTGCAACTTTTTGATTTACGGTTTTAAGGCACTCATTGAATTCTGCCATATACAGGAACTGTTTTGTCCCGAAGCTTACAGAAGTTATTCTGTCATTGCTTAAATGACAGGTAATACTGCCTTCTGCTCCGCAAACAGACAATTCACTGAAACCGACTGCATCGTTGCCTTCGTAAAATTTATTGTCAGCCGGAAGAACAGTTTCGGAAGCTTTTTTGCCTATAAACTCACCTTTTAAGAAAGGTTCAGTAACATCAACGGTTTCTTTATCAAAAACCGTACTTGTATCCTCAAAAGGATCTGCACTTAAATCAATCTTTTCAGGCAAGTCATCATCGCAACCGGAAAACATAATTATGAGAAGAATACAAAGTATAATTGCTCCTATATATTTCATTTCTGTTCGCCTTCTTTCATAATTACCATAGGAATAAACCCATTGAAATCCTCATCATTGAACTGTTTTACGAGCAGTCCTTCAAGTACATCTTCCTTTGGCGAGAAGATTTGAGCCAACCATAATACTCCGTCTTTATCACGATAGGAATATTCGAACAAAACATATCCTTCAACGAGAGCTTTACAGTCATCATCGGGTTTATCGGAATAGGTCTCTTCATCGCAATACGGAACAAGTGACGGATGCTCGATAAAACTGAAATCAAATTCTTTCGAATACGCTTTTACAAAGTCATCAACCAACTTTTTAATTTGCTCCGAATCAAGTTTGCAGGTGTCATCACTTAAAACGGTTACGAACCATGTGCTGTCAATCGTATCGGTTGCCGCATCAATTTCAGCATCTCCTGTGTAGCCGAATTCTTTTATGCCTGTCAGCTTAAAGCGTTCATCAATAGAACGCTTATAGCCGTCAGATAATACTTGTTTTGCGTTTTCATAATCGAAAACACTCTTTTGATTATTTTGATTCAAGACAATCACCAATCCAATTAAAAGTCCGATTAAAACAACAGATGAAATAATAATTAAAATTAAATATTTTCTTTTAAGTTTCATAAAGCATTCTCCTTATGCAGGGCAAGTTTTCACAACAAGACTTGAGCCGCAGTGCATCGCACACCATTTGGCACTGTTGTCGCTGATTTGTCCGCAGTTTGAACATAAAATATGATAATATCCGTTCCATTTATGCGTACCACCGGCTGTACAATATGAAGTCCAAGTCGCAGTATGACGGATATTGCATCTTGCCTTCGTATTGTGAGATGTTGTTGCTCCGTAAGAGCCGGTAGTTGTCGCACCGCATCCGGAACATCTGTAATAGATAGTGCCACCTGTGCAGGAGGTTCCGGATCTGCTTGTCTCATACCATGAATGATTAAAATATCTTCTTCCGCCGCATTTACTGCATTGGTCATAATGGTTACCGCCGTTATTGATAAGACCGCCTCGTGAACAAGCACTTCCGGCATTCATTGTTGTTCCGCATCTGCTGCAATTCTGATGATGTGTTCCGACAGAGCTGCTGCTACCGTTATTGTCATAAACCCATGTTCCGTTACCGGAATGTCCGAGAGCAGCAATATCAGCCGTATAAGAATATCCGCACCCTTTTGTGCAGTAATATGTTCTAACGCCTTTTGCCGTACAAGTTGCCGCTTTTGAAACATAGTTATCCATCGTATGTGCTGACGGTGCATCTACGATATAATCACAAACAGTGCATTTTCTGTAACACTGTGATGTTGAATAGTACAACCAACCGGAAACAGTATGCGGTTCATAGTCAAATACGGTTTCACAGTTCAGGCATTGGCTCCAATGTCCGTTTGCATCCGACATTGATGTCAACCCATAGTGAACACTCTTATTTGTTCGGTTAAGAAGAATATCAAAAACTACCGAATCCGTATTTCTTAAAATATGAATAGGACCTA
>JAZUIT010000153.1:0-6246 GCA_045642385.1 Acutalibacteraceae bacterium | reverse complement strand
TTTCTTCTTTCAGATTCGCTCAAATCTATCACCTTTCAAAATTAATCTTCTATCATTATATATCATTTCAACACAAAAATCAACTTTTTAAAAGGAGTTCAGTATGGATTTTTACAAAATTTTACAAAATCTTACATCTTTAAATACGGAAAATGCGGTAGATTATGTTATTGAAAATTTACCTAAAAGCTTTGAAACAAGGAAAAACAGCTCCGGCAGTTTAATTGCACATAAAAGCGGTACGGGCAAAAAATTCCTGATTGAAGCTCACATAGATGAAATAGGCTACCTCGTTACACATATTGATGAAAAAGGTTTTGTCCGACTTTCAGCCTACGGCGGAATTGATACTCGTGTTCTGCCGGCAAGTGAGGTTACAATTTTCGGTGAAAAGCAAATTACTGGAATTTTCACTTCGGTTCCGCCCCACCTTGCAACCGCTGAAAATAAAAAATCCGCACAGTTAAAGGATTTATCCGTAGATGTGGGAGAAGATTATAAATATATTTCCTTAGGTGACTTTGTTGTAACTAAACCTGCATTTTCGAAACTGCTTAATAACAATGTATCTGCTCCGGCACTTGATAACAGGTGCGGTGTAGCCGTATTACTCTATTGTGCCGAGCAACTGGAAAACACCGATTCTGATATTACCCTTATATTTGCAACAGGTGAAGAATTTAACGGTGCAGGTGTCATTACCTCCGTTTTCCCCGAAAATCCCGATGAAGCAATTGCAATTGATGTAAGCTTTGCAACAGCTCCCGGAATATCCGATGAAGAAGCAAAAAATCTAACCTCCGGTGCCATGATTGGTATATCGCCGCTATTGGACAGACGGGTTTTTAAAACACTCATACAAATTGCAAAAGAGAAAAATATTCCCTACACTATCGAGGTTATGGGTTCAGGCACAAGTACAGATGCGGACAATATTTCAATTTCAACCTGCGGGATTAAAACGGGACTTATTTCCGTTCCTCAGAGAAATATGCACACCGGTGCTGAGGTAATTAACATTGACGATTTAACAAATTGCGGAAAATTGATTTCAGAATATATTTTAAACGGAGGTATTAAAAATGCTTAATGAATTAAAGCTTTTGTGTAAGCTTAACGGTGCTTCCGGTAATGAAGATACAGTCAGAGATTATATTGTAAAAGAAGCAAAAAAATACGGTGAAACCGCCGTTGACAATGCAGGTAATGTTATAGTTTTCAAAAAAGGCACCGATAAAACAGACAAAAAGGTTATGGTTTGCGCTCACATGGATGAAGTGGCGCTGATTATAACTTACATTGACGGCAACGGTTTTCTGAAATTTGACACAGTGGGCGGCATTGATACCGCAGTTTTAGCCGGTAAAAGAGTTACAGTAAACGGCATTGACGGTGTTATCGGTGTGAAACCTGTTCACCTCTATAAAGAAAAAGAATTACCCTACCCCGAAATAAAAGATTTATACATTGATATAGGTGCAAAAGACAAAGACGATGCGCAAAAATATGTTACCGAGGGTGATATTGCATATTTTAATTCCGATAATATAGAGTTCGGCGGCCATTTTTTCAAGGCAAAAGCAATAGATGACAGGTTGGGCTGTGCAATTATGCTTAAAATGCTCAGAAGTGAGTTGAAATATGACACTTACTTCGCCTTTGTTGTTCAGGAGGAAGTCAGCGGAAAGGGTGCATCAGCGGCGGCATTTACTATTGAACCCGATTATGCAATAGTTATTGAGTCAACAACCGCCTCCGACATTCCGGATATGACGGAAGAAAACAGAGTTTGCACCTTGGGCGGCGGTGCGGTAATTTCCTTTATGGATAGAGCCACACTTTACGATAAAGATTTATACAATACCGCTTTTAAAGTTGCAAAGGAAAAAAATATAAAAATACAACCCAAAACAAAGGTTGCCGGCGGAAACGATTCAAGGGTTATCCACAAAAGCAGAGACGGGGTAAGGACAATAGCTGTTTCCTGCCCCACAAGATACCTGCATTCCCCCGCCTGCGTAATTGACATAAACGATATTGAACCGATGTATAACATTGTAAAGGCTTTGAGCGAGGTAATGGCAGTTGATAAAATTAACTGAAACAATAGAAAATTTTTATGATTTCTGCAAGGACAATCCCTTCGGTACAAGAATTGCGGCTTTATATTTAACCTACGGCAGTGATTGCAGATTTGCGGATTTCTGGTATCAGCAAATTGACAATAATATCACCGCCGCCATTGCAAAGGTGTCCGGAGATATTACGCTTTGCATTTGTAATAATACGGATTTTCAGGAGTTAAATGAATTTCTGAATGTTATAGGCTATCAAAGCCTTACATATAATTCTGATTTTTCCGAAAAGCTTTGCATTACACCCTCTGACGGTGGTCTGATTGTTGAGTTTTCAGACACACCGGTGCAATATGATGCACCAATAAAAAATTATGCGGAGTTATCGGAGGTTTATGATTTAATAAGCTCCCAGGGTGTGGGGTTTTTGACCGATAAATTATCCTGGATTGCGGATATTTCATACAGATTGAAGCACAACACCGCAAAATTAGGTGTAATTTTTGAAGAAAACCGACTTGCCGCCTGTGCTATGATTCTGTTTGAAACACCCGACAACGCCTTTTTGGGTGCGGTTGCAACCTATCCACAATACCGTGGAAAAGGTTATTCGAGAAAAATTTTACATTATCTTTTAAAAAATAACAAAAAATCCTTTCTATTTTGTCGGGAAAATGGTATAATTAGTTTTTACAGGGAGGTTGGTTTTAAACCAATCGGAAAATTTTCAGTGGAGTATCATAATGAACAGCTTTTTTAATATAGATAAAAAACTTCTCGATTTATCAGAAAGCACAATTAAAAGCATAAAACCGGTATTTGAAAAAATTGAAGAAAATACGGAATATAACCAGCAAAAGGTTTTGAAATCTTTTATTGATAATAACATAAGCGACAGCCATTTTGCCGAAACCACGGGCTACGGCTATTCAGACAGGGGCCGTGAGGGACTTGACAATGTTTTTGCTCAGGCAGTAGGTGCCGAAGCCGCAATTGTTCGTCACACCTTCACCTGCGGCACACATACACTTGCGGTGGCACTTTTCGGTATTCTTCGCCCCGGTGATACTATGCTTTCGGTTACAGGCACACCCTATGATACAATTCATTCCGTTATCGGCATCAACGGCAAAAACGGTATGGGTTCATTGAGGGATTACAATATAAATTACAGTCAGGTAGACTTAAATTCACAGGGCAGACTTGATTATGACGCCATTGAAAAAGCAATTGACAGCAGTATTAAAATGGTTTACATTCAACGGTCAAGAGGTTACACCATGCGTCCCAGCCTGTCGGTTGAGGAAATCGGCAAGGTTGCGGAAATTGTACATAAAAAATCCGATGCTGTTGTTATGGTTGATAACTGCTACGGTGAATTTGTTCAGACATCAGAGCCGTTACAGCACGGTGCAGATTTGATGGCAGGCTCACTTATCAAAAACCCCGGCGGCGGTATTGCCAAAAACGGCGGTTATATTGCGGGTAAAAAGGAATTAGTTGAGCTTTGTGCCTACCGCCTGACAACCCCCGGCTTAGGCTCGGAGGTAGGTGCTACCTTAGGACACACAAGGGAAATGATGATGGGACTTTTCAATTCTCCCCATGTTGTGGGCGAAGCATTGAAAACCGCTGTTTTTACTTCCGCTTTGTTTGAAAATTTCGGTTTTGAGGTTACACCGAAGCCGACAGAGGATAGGTTTGACATAATTCAATCCGTAAAATTAAATACCCCGGAAGCCTTGATAGCTTTTTGTCAGGGTATGCAGAAAGGCGCTCCCGTGGACTCATTTGTTGAACCTCAGCCCTGGGAAATGCCGGGATATGATTCACAGGTTATTATGTCCGCAGGTGCTTTCACAATGGGTTCATCAATAGAATTATCCGCAGATGCTCCCCTGCGTGAGCCTTATGCCGTGTGGATGCAGGGCGGTCTTAATTTTCACAGTGCAAAAATCGGCATACTTCTTGCCGCACAGGAAATATATAACAGAGGGTGTTAAATATGGGAAAAATAAACGATATTTTTGCTTCAAATGTTTTCAATGATGAGTGTATGAAAAAACACTTACCCAAGGAAACATATCAACTGCTGAAAAAAACAATACAGGACGGAAAAGCTTTGGACTTATCCGTTGCAAACGAGGTTGCCTCTGCCATGAAGGACTGGGCAATCAAAAAAGGTGCAACCCATTTTACACATTGGTTTCAGCCGATGACAGGTGTCACAGCCGAAAAGCATGACAGCTTTATTTCCTGCGACAATGAAAACGCCATTATGGAGTTTTCCGGAAAGGAGCTTATTAAGGGTGAACCCGATGCTTCAAGCTTTCCTCACGGCGGTATAAGAGCTACTTTTGAAGCAAGGGGATATACTGCATGGGACCCCACATCATACGCATTTATTAAGGATGCCACACTTTGTATTCCCACGGTTTTCTGTTCCTACGGCGGTGAAGCACTTGACAAAAAAACTCCCCTGCTTCGTTCTATTGAAGCTATAAGCAAACAGGCTCTGAGGGTTTTAAAGCTTTTCGGTAACAAGGATGTTAAAAGAGTTGTTACAACCGTAGGACCCGAGCAGGAATATTTCCTTATTGACAAAAATCTATATGAAAAAAGAAAAGATTTAAAATTCTGCGGACGGACACTTTTCGGCTCACTGCCCCCGAAAGGTCAGGAGCTTGACGACCACTATTACGGCAGTATTAAACCCAGAGTTTCAGCCTATATGAAGGAGCTTGACGAGGAGCTTTGGAAGTTGGGCATTTTTGCAAAAACAGAGCATAATGAAGTTGCACCGGCACAGCACGAATTAGCTCCGATTTTCACCTTAACAAACACCGCTACCGACCATAATCAGCTCACCATGGAGATTATGAAAAAAGTTGCCGCAAGACATAATCTTGTCTGTGTTCTCCACGAAAAACCATTTGCAAATGTGAACGGAAGCGGTAAGCATAACAACTGGTCACTATCAACAGATACGGGCAAAAATTTGCTTGAACCCGGTGACTCACCTTATGAAAATGCACAGTTTTTGGTATTCTTGTGTGCAGTCATAAAGGCGGTTGACGAATATCAGGATTTATTAAGACTGTCGGTAGCCTCTGCCGGTAACGACCTGCGTTTAGGCGGTTCGGAAGCTCCGCCGGCTATAATATCAATGTTTTTGGGTGACGAACTGACTCAAATTCTCAATTCCATTGAGCAGGATAACGATTACAGTAACACAGAAAAATCCGTACTTGAAATCGGTGTTCATGTTCTCCCCCGTTTTCCCAAGGACACCACAGACAGAAACAGAACCTCACCCTTTGCATTTACAGGTAATAAATTTGAATTCAGAATGTTAGGGTCTTCAATTTCTATTTCTGGCCCCAACACGGTTATAAATACTGCAGTAGCTGAAGAATTAAAGCAATTTGCAGATTACCTTGAAAACCAGGAAAATTTCACTGCCGCAATACATACTTTACTGAAAAATACAATCAGAGAGCATAAGAGAATAATTTTCAACGGCAACAACTATTCCGATGAATGGGTTGAAAAAGCTAAGGAGTTGGGACTTTCAAATTATCCCGACACCGTATCGGTTCTGCCGCAGCTTACGGCGAAAAAAAATGTTGAGCTTTTCACAAAGCACAACATCTACACCGCAACTGAGCTTGACTCCCGTTATGAAATTTTAATGGAAAATTACTGTAAGGTTATAAATATCGAAGCACTCACCCTTGTTGAAATGACAAAGAGAGATATTATTCCCTCTGTTTCCGCATTTACAAAAGCATTAAGCGAAACAATTATCGCAAAAAGAGCGGTTTCAGACAATATTGATATTACACCGGAAAAATCTTTATTAACACGGCTTTCAACATTAAATGCAAAAGCTTTCAACAAGGTTACAGCCCTCGAAAAAGCAGCAAACGGGGTTATGGATTTCAAAAATATTACTGAATCGGGAAAATATTTCCGTGATATCGTATTACAGGGTATGAATGAATTGAGAATTTACATCGACGAAATGGAAGCAAACACCGACTCCAAATTCTGGCCGTACCCAACATATACCGAGTTGTTATTTAATATTTAAAAACGAAGGGAATGCAAAAAAACGAACAGACCGAAAAAAGTATTATAGAGGTCAAAAGATTTTGTACTTTTTTCTATC
>JAZUIT010000152.1:0-2237 GCA_045642385.1 Acutalibacteraceae bacterium | reverse complement strand
TTATTTTGTACACTTTATTTTGATACGCACTTTTATATTTTTCACTTTCCGTACAACTTTTACTTTATATTTTTGATTTTTTCTTACATAGTTTTCATAGATGTGCTTGCGGATAATGGATTTAATCAATGTTCCCCTTTTCCAATTAGGTATGGATTCAATAAAACTTATTAAATCTTTTTCATTGATGACAAATTTTAAATCAAGATACCCATTTTCTGTTTCCAAGTTTTCGGGGATGGGTATGTCTGCAATTTGGCCATTGCGTTCTGCTTCAAGGATTCGGCAAACATATTTACCGAATGTTCTTGGCGGCAAAAAGTTTCTCCAATAGATTAAATCTGCATCCGTTTCGTACAAAATTAAGTGAAATGTCATAATAGTATGACCTCCTGAAAATTATTTTGTCTTACGACAGATTAAATTTACGGAAAGTGTATTTTTAATTTCAAGAATTTCAAGAAATCATGATGAACGGCTACGCATTCACCGCAACAGATGAAAACAAGGTAGGATTGTGGTATAATAGAGTCGCAGCAAAGGTAGGTATTGTTTTTGGTCTGCGAGACCGATCAAGAAATTTACATAGACTCTCTAATTGGACCACGAATTGTTCAGTCCTCAGGGCGAAAGAACGGATAGTAAAATGAACTGTCACAGAGAGTCCGCTGCAAATATGCTATGGAGGAAAAATAATGGAAGTAGTGTATCAGCGTTGTTGTGGTATCGACGTGCATAAGAAAATGATCGTAGCCTGTTTTCGTGACGGACGGAAAAAGGAAATACGGGAATTCGGCACGCTAACCGGAGAACTTCGTGAACTTACGGAGTGGCTCTTGGAAAATGGCTGTGAAATGGTTGCGATGGAAAGCACAGCCTCGTATTGGAAACCTTTATATAATTTGTTTGAACTTTCCGGATTACCTGCAATGGTTGTAAATGCACAACATATGAAGACTCTGCCCGGAAGAAAAACAGATGTCAAAGATGCTGAATGGATTGCAGAACTTCTGCAACACGGACTATTAAAAGCGAGCTTTATTCCTGACCGTGAACAACGGGAATTGCGTGAAGTATCCCGTTATCGCAAAAGTCTTGTGGAAGAACGCAGCCGAGAACTGAACCGTTTACAGAAAATGCTTGAGGGCGCCAATATTAAATTAAGCAGTAAACTGACAAATATAAACGGTAAGGGCGGCAGAAAGTTTTTAGACTTGTTGTTAAGCGGTGAAGATATTTCTTTAGAATCGGTAGATGACATAAGAAACGATAATATGCACAGTTCTGCCGAAGAAATATTGAACTCTTTAGACGGGATTGTATCCGAACTGCAAAAGAAATTGCTCAGAAGCGTTTTGGATCATATTGACGATATGACACGCAGAATCAAAGATGTAGACAAAATCATTAAAGACTACATCAAAGATTATGAAGATGCAATAAATGCCGTAGACGAAATTCCGGGTGTCGGTAAAATCGGAGCACAAACCATTCTTGCTGAAATCGGCAAGGATATGAGCCGTTTTCCGACTGCCGCACATTTGTGCAAATGGGCAGGTGTTGCACCGGGAAATAACCAAAGTGCCGGAAAAAGCCGAAGCGGAAGAACAACAAAGGGTAACATCGCACTTAAAACAACATTGATTCAATGCGCTCACGGAGCATCTAAACACAAAGGCACTTTCTTTTACGCACAATTCCAACGAATTAAAATCCGCCGTAACTCAAAAATTGCGGCAATGGCAGTTGCACACTCTATTCTTATAGCAATTTACCATATGCTCAAATACAATCAGCCGTATTGCGATTTGGGTGCAGATTTCTACAACAAATTCAACCGTGAAAAGAAAATAAATTCTTATCTTAAAAAACTAAGCGAATTGGGTGTTGATATTACAGCCGTTCATGCATTATCTTGACCGATTCTCTTACATATTCTTTCTCTACCCCGCCGTAAGACGGGCTACTTTTGTTGCTTCAATTTTGAGGATAACTATTTGTTTTCATAGTAAAAACTCAATCGATTTTCTTGTCGTGTATAATATGTTACTTACGGGATTTGATGCACCGAGACTAAAAAAATTATACCTCGGTCGTGTTATTAAAGATCATAATTTGTTGCAGGCATTAACAAGAGTTAACCGTCCGTACAAATCATACCGCTACGGTTATGTTGTAGACTTTGCAGATATCCGTGCTGAATTCGACAAAACCAACAAAGCGTATTTTGATGAATT
>JAZUIT010000151.1:0-9721 GCA_045642385.1 Acutalibacteraceae bacterium | reverse complement strand
ATATCCGTAATTTTCAAGCATTACAGCCGCAATGTTCTTTCCGATATCGTGAATATCACCCTTTACGGTGGCTACAACTATTGTACCCTTTTCCTCTGTATTTTCACCCTTTAAGCTTTCCTTTATCGCTTTAAAGGCTGACTGGGCAGCGGAGGCACTTTTCAACAATTGCGGCAGGAAAATTTTTCCCGTTTCATATTTTTTGCCTACAATTTCCAATGCCGGTACAATATATTTATTGACTAATTCCTGCGAATTTAAAGCTTTCAACAGTTCTTTGGTTTTATTATATGAAGCCCCATTCAAGCCATTGATTATATCGTCCTTTAAATCCGCTTCCCTGTCAGATTGAATTGTTGTCTGAACTCCGTCGGAAAATTTTTCTATATATTTATCGCAGCCTGTACCTATTAATGCACAGTCGGAAAAATATACATTCATCATGGCTTCGGAACAGGGATTTATTATTGCCGCATCAAGTCCCGCCTGCAAAGCCTTTGCAAAAAATACAGAATTTATTACTTCACGCTGAGGCAAACCAAATGAAACATTCGAAACACCTAAAACAGTTTTTACACCTAATTTTTCTTTTATCTGCTTGACGGCTTCAAGGGTAATATTTGCCGCATTTTTATCAGCACTTACGGTTAATGTCAGAGCATCAATTATAATATCTTTCTTTTTTATACCGTATTCTGCGGCAGTATTTATAATTTTTTCCGCTATTTTAACTCTGCCCTCTGCGTTGTCGGGAATACCGTTTTCATCAAGTGTCAGACCCACTACAACAGCTCCGTATTTTTTTGCTATCGGAAAAATTTTCCTCATAGTTTCTTCTTTTCCGTTTACGGAATTTAATAAAGCTTTGCCGTTGTACATTCTCAATGCGTTTTCCAAAACCTCAGGGTCGGCACTGTCAATCTGCAAAGGCAAGGAAATTGTCGCCTGCAAATCGGAAACAGCTTTAAGCATAGCTTCATTTTCATTGATTTCGGGCATACCCACATTAACATCAAGCACCGATGCACCGGCTTTTTCCTGCAATTTGCCCTGGGAAACAATATATTCAAAATTTTTATCTTTAAGAGCCTGTCTGAGAATTTTTTTGCCCGTCGGATTAATTCTTTCACCTATAATTACAGCTTCGTTTCCTATGTACTGCGCATTGGCATAGGAGGAAACAACGGTTAAATTTTTATCTGCAATTTCGGTTATTTTATTATTTTTACATTTGTTTATAACTGCTTTTATATGGTCGGGTGTAGTTCCGCAACATCCGCCCATAATTCTTACACCCAAATCGGAAATTGCTTTCATTTTCCCGGCAAATTCCTCCGGCTCGACATCATAAACGGTTTTGCCGTTTAACACCTTCGGCAAACCGGCGTTGGGCATTATACTCATCGGAGTTGAAGAAACGGAGTACATTTTCTCGGCAAATTCTAACATTTTATCGGGTCCCACACTGCAATTCATACCGATAACATCAACATTCAAGCCCTCCAGCAGAGCAACAGCGGCATCAATACTGCCGCCCGTCAAAAGCTTACCGCTTTCATCAAAAGAAAAGCTTGCAACAATCGGCAGAGATGTATTTTCTTTTACAGCCAGTACAGCCGCTTTCATTTCGTACATATCCGTCATTGTTTCGATAATTGCCAGGTCGGCTCCGTTTTTTTCAGCAGTTACAGCCACTTCCCTAAACGCTTCATAAGCTTCTCTGAATTCAAGGTCACCCAAAGGCTCCAAAAGCTTTCCGGTAGGACCTATATCTATGGCAACAAACCTGTCACCGGCGGATTTTCGTGCATTATAAATTGCAGATGCAACTATTTTCGTTACATCTGCTTCGCATTTAATCTTATTTGCACCGAAGGTGTTGGCAGTAATAATATCACATCCGCAATCAACATAGCTTTTATGAATTTCTGCTACCAACTGCGGATTAGTAAGATTTACAAGCTCCGGTGCATCAAATTCACCCTTTGCCTGCAAAAGTGAACCGAAACCTCCGTCTGCAAACAGTACCCTTTTATTTAATTCCTCAATAAATTTCATTTTATCAACTCTCTGATGCCGTCAAGAATTTTCAAAGCCACATCAGGCTTGTTCATCGTATATAAATGTATGCCGGGTACACCGAATTTTATAAGCTCGCTAATCTGCTCAACGGCGTAACCTATACCGGCGTTTAAAAAGCTTTCATTATCGTCACCGTATTTTTCCATAAGCTTCCTGAATTTTTCGGGAATTTTCGTGCCGGAAATTTCACAGGATTTTTTTATTTGCTTTGCTGTCATTGCCGGCATAATTCCGGGAATAACAGGTATATTTATACCCTTTTGCTTGGCTTTATCCAAAAAACCGTAGAAAATTTCGTTATCAAAAAACATCTGAGTGATAAGGAAATCACATCCGCTGTCAACCTTGATTTTAAGATTATCAATATCTTTATCTCTGTTTTCAGATTCAATATGACCCTCGGGATAACAGGCTCCCCCTACGGAAAAATCACCGCGGTCTTTAATATGCTTTACAAGCTGATATGCATATTCATAATGTCCGTTTGAAACACCGTCATAGCCCTGCGGCTTGTCACCCCTTAAAGCTAAAACATTTTCTATACCCTCATCACGAAAACCGTTTAAAACTCTTTCAATCCTCGCTTCATCGGAAGAAACACAGGTAAGATGAGCCATAGCGGTAGTTGAGAAAGCATTCTGCACCGTGGAAGCTATGGAAACGGTATTCTGAGAAGCACCGCCGTTTGCACCGTAAGTAACACTCATAAAATCGGGGTTTAAAAATGCAAGCTTTTTAGCCGCATCAATTACCGGTTTGAACGGTGTATCGGCTTTGGGAGGAAAAATCTCAAAAGAAATCGTAATTTTCTTTTCTGTTAAAAGCTGAGAAATTTTCATAATATACCTTTCATCAATTAAAAACCAAACAGTCCGGGAATAAAATATGTAATTATTGACATTATTATTCCGGCACAAATTACGCCTAAAACTATTATAGGAAATGCCTTTTTCATTCGCATATCAAGCAGTGCCGCAAGTAATGCACCCGTCCATCCGCCTGTACCCGGCAAAGGTATGGCAACAAAGGCAAACAAGCCCCATTCCCTTGTTTTTTCAATTTTTTTACTTTTTCTCATAGCGCGTAATTCAAGCTTTTCAATAAGCTTATCCACACCCTTTATTTTTTTCAACCACTGAAAAATTTTTCTGATAAACAGAAGAATAAAAGGTATGGGAATAATATTTCCGATAAAGCAGATTATAAATGCCTTTATAAATTTTACTCCTAAAAGCTTTGCGGCAATTAAGCCGCCGCGAAGCTCCAAAACAGGGAAAAGAGAAATTATAAAAATTATAAGCTCGTTGGAAATTTTACCGTTAAATGTATGTATTATCCATTCAGACAGTGCAGACATTTAAAACTCCTTTCAGATAATCATCGGCATCTTTCATTATTTTTTTATCGTTGTCAAATTTAAGTCTGTCATAAGCTTTTTCATAGCCCAGCCACACATAATCTTCAATTTCTTCCTGTTGAATAGTGGTTTTTGTGTCATTTGCCGAGGCTAAAAAAATGATAACACTTTTTTCGATTTTGTTCTGCAATTTATACTCCGAAAAAAACTGCAAATCGGAAACAAAATCAATATGCAAACCTGTTTCCTCTAACACTTCTCTGCGGGCAGTATCGGTAGGTTTTTCATTCATTTCCATGTGACCCTTGGGAAAACCCCAGTTTGCACTGTGCTTGTTTTTTATAAGCAAATACCTGATTTCACCGTTAATTTTACTGTACACGACAGCTCCGCAGGAACGCTCATACAAACATTCAAGCTCACAGTCGGTTCTGTTTTCAAGATTTAATGCTTTTAAAATTTCACAATTGATATAGCGTGAGCTTTTCGGTGCGGCAATAAAGTATACCTCGTCATCAAATCGAAGACGGGCAACTATTCTTCCGTCAAAAATCCGAGCCGGGTGGTCAACGCCCATTACATAAATTCCATAGTTTCTCAAGGCTTTGTCTTTTTCGGCAACACCGAAATTAAGCGGATAAGTATAACCTGTTTCCGTATCCGTGCTACCGATAGGATTGGTTATCCTTACTCTGACAATCTTTCCTAACATTTCAATTACCTCTTAAAAATTTCCTAAAATACATTATACAAAATATTAATTAAAATTACAAGTTTATTTTTAAATTTTAATTAACTTTGTTCATATTTGCATTTTTTTATACTAAAAAAACCGTTTTTTATATATTTGACATAACTTTCACTTGAAAAAAAAGGTAAAATCATATATAATTGTTGTAAATAAATATTCAGAGGTGTGTTAAATGGCTAAATATGCAATAGGTGTTGACTACGGCACTCTGTCCGGTCGTGCTTTAATTGTCAATGTAAAAACAGGCGAAGAGCTTGCAACAAGCGTTTTTGAGTATCCGCACAGTGTAATGGACGAAACATTACCCAACGGTAAAAAATTAGGTAATGACTGGGCATTACAGCATCCTCAGGACTATATTGATGTTCTCAAAAACACAATTCCTGCGGTCATCAGGGAAAGCAAGGTTTCCCCCGATGATATTATCGGTGTGGGTATTGACTTTACCGCCTGTACGGTTTTACCTGTTTTGGAGGACGGTACTCCTCTTTGTTTCCTTAAAGAATATGAAGATGAACCGCACGCTTATGTAAAATTATGGAAGCACCACGCCGCACAGAAATATGCAACAAAAGTAAATGAAGTTGCAATTGAAAGACAGGAAGAATGGCTCAAAAATTACGGCGGAAAGGTTTCCTCCGAATGGGCAATTCCGAAAATTTGGCAGGTTCTTGACGAAGCTCCCGAAATTTATAATAAGGCTGATAAATTCATTGAAGCCGCCGATTGGATTGTATGGCAGATGACCGGTAAGGAAGTCCGTAACTCCTGCTGTGCCGGTTACAAGGCTATGTGGAACAAGAACACAGGCTATCCCTCAAATGACTTCTTCAAGGCTCTTGACCCGAAGCTCGAAAATGTTGTTGACGAAAAGCTTTCAAGAGATATAACACCTTTGGGAACAAAAGCCGGTGAACTGACAGAGGATATGGCAAAGCTTACGGGTCTTAAAGCCGGTACCGCTATTGCTGTTTCAATTATTGACGCCCATGTATTTGTGCCTGCCGTCGGTATTTCAAAGCCCGGACAGATGCTTGCCATTATGGGTACTTCCACCTGCCACATGATGATGAGCAAGGAAGAAAAACAGGTTCAGGGTATCTGCGGTGTTGTTGCTGACGGTATTATGCCCGGTCTTTATGCTTATGAAGCAGGTCAGGGTTGTGTCGGTGACCATTTCCAGTGGTTTATTGAGAATTGCTTGCCCAAAACATATTATGACGAAGCAGAAAAAGCAGGTCTGAATATACATAAATATCTCCGTTCAAAGGCTGAGGTTAAAAAGCCCGGCGAAAGCGGTCTTGTGGCTCTTGACTGGTGGAACGGTAACCGTTCCGTATTGGTTGATGTTGACTTAACCGGTATGATTTTAGGTATGACATTACAGACAAAACCGGAAGAAATTTACAGAGCTTTAATTGAAGCTACCGCATACGGCACAAGAATGATAATCGAAACATTCCGTGAATACGATGTTCCTGTTACAGAATTTTATGCCGCCGGCGGTATTTCACAGAAAGACCCCATGACTATGCAGATTTATGCCGACATTATCAATATGCCCATTAAGATTGCAGGCTCCGACCAGGGCGGTGCTTTGGGTGCTTCTATCTTCGGTTCCGTTGCCGCAGGTAAAGAGGCAGGCGGTTATGATTCGGTATTTGAAGCCGCAGAAGCTATGGGTAAAATTAAGGATACGGTTTATTATCCTATCCCTGAAAATGTTGAAATATATAATAAACTTTTCGAGGAATATAAAATACTTCATGACTACTTCGGCAGAGGTGCCAACGATGTCATGAAGCGTTTGAAGAATATTAAAAACAGCATCTAATCCCCGAAATCAATTGAAAACAAAGGATGTGTCCGCCTGAGTAATTCAGGCGGCTTTTCCATATAATCACCGTAGTGCAGGCTGAGGTATTTTTCCCATTCAGCCATTATAGAACATTCCTCACCCTCAAATTCACCGGTTACGCCGTAATCCCAGTATTCTTTCGGAAAGCACTCTTTTTCATATCCGTAAGCACCGGAAAGACAAACCCATTCATCCGCTTTTTCGGTACTGTACTTTGTTGCATTTTTATACCATTTTTTCATAAGTAAACTTTTTGAATAAAAACACTTAATAAAAAATCTTTTTAACCATTTTTTCAGACCGTTTTCATCAAAATTGAATATCGGCATCGGATAGCTCATTTCATACATCAATTCCGTCAGCCTTTTGTTTTCATAACTGTGAGTTACCCTCTCACTTTCGGGTGCGGCACCGTCAAGCGGCAAAATATCCATAAATATTCCGTGGGGTTTCTTCTGTCTTACAAATCTTTCGATATTTGTACCCTTTACCTGTATTCTGTGAAAACCGTAAGGAAAATTATTTAAAGGTAAAATGTATTCAGGCGCCAGCTCTTTCTTTGCTAATTTAAGGAATTTTTCATAATCTGGACGCGGCATTGTAACATCCACATCATCATCCCAGGGAATTTGTCCCCCGTGCCTTATGACACCGAGCAGAGAACCTGCCGCTAAATAATAACGGAGATTATGCTTTTCGCAAATTCGCTTGACTTCCTTAAACATTCCCACAGCCGCCTCACGGGAGCGCTCAACTTCTTCATCGGACAACTGAATATATCTGTATTTAAGATACCGTTTTTCTTCACAATGCCTTATTTTGCCTTTGACTTTTTTCAACATTCCTAACCTGTTGTTCACAGGCTTTATTTTTCCGTCATTGACAATCACCTGCAAGCTCTCCAGCTCATCGTACAACTGCTTAATCTGAATTTTTGCAACAGCTTCATTAGAAAGAGGATTGATAAAATTTGACGGTAAAAATTTAATTACTTTATGCTTTATATTAATACGGTTAATATATCCGTCAAAACCGTTGAGTATAAAATATGACTCGGGTATAAATTTTACATAGTAATCCAACACCTGCTCCGGTATATATCTGCCTTTCACAGGTGCATTTAAACAAAGTCTCCTTATTTTCGGACTGTATCTGTAATCCTCTTTTTTGGGTTTATCATGGGTAATAACCGTAACTGTGTCGCCGTTATCAGCAAAATAACTCGCACACATTACAAAAAATGCATTTTTCTCAGAATACATATCCGATAGCATAAATACGACTTGTCGGTTCATAAAACAACCTCTCCCAATTAAGAATTTAGAATTAAGAATTAAGAATTGTATCAATCAATTTCTGCATTCTTAATTCATAATTCTGAATTTTCAAATTCTCCTGTCAAATAAATTCACATTCTTATCCGCATATTCTTCGAATGTATCATTTTCAATGGCGGTGCGGATATCCTCCATCATCTTATTATAAAAATGAAGATTGTGCATAACGCAAAGCCTTAAAGCTAACATTTCCTTTGCTTTGAATAAATGCCTTATATACGCCCTTGAAAAATGCTGGCAAACGGGACAGTCACATTCTTCGTCAACGGGTGATAAATCCTTTTCATATTTTATATTATTAATATTGATTATACCCTGCTTTGTAAAAAGATGTCCGTGCCTGCCGTTGCGGCTTGGCATTACGCAATCAAACAAATCAACACCCCTGCGTACGGCTTCAATAATATTTCCCGGTGTGCCGACACCCATTAAATATCTCGGCTTGTCCGTCGGCATATAAGGCTCTACCGCAGAAATAATCCTGTACATATCCTCTTTCGGCTCACCAACGGCAAGACCGCCTATGGCATAGCCGTCCAAATCAAACTCGACTATTTTCTGCATATGCTCAATCCTCAGATTGTCATAAACGCAACCCTGATTTATACCGAAAAGCATCTGCTTTTTATTAATGGTATCACAAAGAGAATTGAGGCGTTCCATTTCCTCTTTACATCTGTAAAGCCACCTTGTAGTTCTCTGACAGGATTCGTAAGCATAAACAAAGGTAGAGGGGTTTGCCACACATTCATCAAATGCCATTGCTATGGTTGAACCTAAATTTGACTGAATCTGCATACTTTCCTCAGGTCCCATAAAAATTTTCCTGCCGTCGATGTGGGAGTTGAAATTAACGCCCTCCTCCTTTATCTTGCGAAGCTTTGCAAGTGAGAAAACCTGAAATCCGCCGCTGTCGGTCAAAATAGGACCCTGCCAACGGGTAAACTCATGCAGTCCGCCCAATTCTTTTATAGTCTTATCCCCTGTCCTCACATGGAGATGATATGTATTACATAGCTGTATCTGACAGCCTATGTCCTTTAAATCCAAAGCAGACAACCCGCCTTTAATTGCTCCGCAGGTTGCCACATTCATAAATGCGGGAGTTTTTACAGTACCGTGAACCGTTTCAAATTCACCTAATCTCGCCTTTCCCGATGTTTTGATTATTTTCATATTGCTCATATTTTTCGTCCTGTTTCCATTATTACATTATGCACATACTGTCCCCAAAGCTGAAAAATCTGAATTTTCTTTTAACAGCTTCGTTATAGGCTTTCATAGTCTTGTCATACCCGTAAAAGGCACTTACAAGCATAATTAAAGTGCTTTCCGGCAAATGGAAATTCGTTATAAGTCCGTCAATGCATTTGAATTTGTACGGCGGATAAATAAAAATATCCGTCCAGCCGTCACAGGGTATAATTTTATCGTATTTCTGAGCCACGGATTCCAAGGTTCTGCAACAGGTTGTACCCACCGCAATAACTCTGCCGCCTTTTTGCTTTGTTTCTTCAATAATCTTTGCGGTTTCTTCGGGAACACTGTAATGCTCGGAGTGCATTTTATGTTCCTCAATAACATCCACCTTAACCGGTCGGAATGTTCCCAAACCTACATGAAGGGTGATATATCCGATTTTTACGCCCTTTTGTGCTATTTTTTCGAGCAATTCATTTGTAAAATGAAGTCCCACAGTAGGTGCAGCCGCTGAGCCTAATTCCTTAGAATAGACGGTTTGATACCTTTCCTTGTCCTCTAATTTTTCGGTGATATAATGAGGCAAAGGCATTTCACCAACTTTATCAAGCGCTTCATAAAAATTATTTTCATATTGGAATTTAACAAGACGGTTGCCGCCGTCCAACACTTCCAGGACTTCCGCTTGCATAACATTTTCACCGAAAGTGAATTTGTCGCCCGGTTTTGCTTTTCTGCCCGGTCCTGCAATACATTCCCAAATATCGTCCTCTTTACGGTTAAGCAACAAAAATTCAACCCTTGCACCGGTTTCCTTTATACCGTAAATTCTGGCAGGAAGAACCCTTGTATTGTTGAGAATAAGACAGTCATTTT
This sequence comes from Acutalibacteraceae bacterium, assembly GCA_045642385.1. Taxonomy (GTDB): domain Bacteria; phylum Bacillota; class Clostridia; order Oscillospirales; family Acutalibacteraceae; genus RGIG2945. Next base: position 260 of record JAZUIT010000151.1, on the reverse strand, counting down.
CCTTAAAGCAGTCAACAATATCCGAAAAATGCCCCTCATCAATATTATCGTTGTCAAGATACAGCTTCATAAGCCGTGAACCGTCACGCTTTTCCGCAGGATGCTGTGCGATAAGTTCCTCCGGTAAATCATAGTAAAAATCACTTTTGTTCATAAACTCTACACCTTTTACAAAAATCAATTGACATCTTTAATGACAAATGATAAAATAAACTGTATATATTATATTGCAGTTTTTGTAATTTTGCAACTGTTTGGAG
>JAZUIT010000150.1:0-7799 GCA_045642385.1 Acutalibacteraceae bacterium | reverse complement strand
CCGCCGGAACAGACTACGCAAAGTGTCAGGGGCTTTTTGTTTCGGAAGGCATATCATACTGGCGGCTTCGCTCACCCTCCGACTGGAGCCACGCCGCCTGCGCGGTATGCACGGACGGTACGCTTTACGGCCGCAGCTATTATTACAATGTTTATCCCTATTTCACATCTTTCACGGGCACGGGAATCAGACCCGCAATAAAGCTTGTTGATATTAATGACAATACGGTTGTCAAATCCGAATTCAAGGCAGCGGAATATACCGCTTACAAAAAAGCCGATATGAAGTTTTTTGAAAAGGTCAAAGCATTCTTCGGCGGCATATGCAGTACAATCAGATATTTTCTGTCACGCCCTGATGAGATAAATGAAGGTGTTATATCCGTCAAGGATTCGCTGAAAAGAGGAATCAATGTTACGGGTATGGATGCCGGATGGCCGCGTGAAATGTTCCTTGAAAAAGAAACATTTGAAAACATCAGCGAAAAAGGCTTCGACTTTATCAGGCTTCCGGCAAATTTGTGCTGTATGCTTGATGATAACGGCAGTTTAAATGAAAGCGCCGCATATAACCTTGACAAAACGCTGAAATACGCACTTGAATCGGATTTGTCCGTTATTCTCGAGCTTCACGGCTGGGAGGATTTAAACAATGATCCCTCGACTCAAATTATTGAAAAGCTTGTTTCGGTCTGGAAGCAGGCTGCCGAAAGATACAAGGATTATCCTGACAAGCTTATGCTTGAAATTCTTAATGAGCCCAATAATAACAGCGGAAAAATGACCTATGCAAGGTGGAACTACATTCAGAATAAGGTTACCGCCGCAATACGCGAAATTGACGAAGACAGAATTATCGTACTTGCATCAAAAAACTTTAATGTTTCATCTTCACTTAACGAACTTCGCATTAATCACCGCGACCCGTATCTGATTATTGATGTTCATAATTATTCCCCGATGGAGTTTACACATCAGGGAGCGGAATGGATGGATGACAGCTATCAGAAAAGCGTTCCTTACAGCAAAGAGGCTGCGGATGAATTCGCCGCAGCCGTTAAGCTGGCTGCCGACTATCAGGAAAAGCACGGCACAAAGGTAGTTGTAGGTGAAATCGGAGTATATCTGAAACAGGTTGACGAAAAGGAAGTGAACGCTTTCCTTACCGATGCGGTAAACTGTCTGAAAGAATATAACCTGCCTTATGCTTACTGGGAATACTGTGCGGGGTTCGGAGCTTACAACCTTGAAACAAAGCAATGGAAGCCTTATGTGACCGATGCCTTGCTGAAATAAACCTTTTATGAATTATCGGAAACGGAACAAGCCGAAGTTTTCAAAACAGAAAAGGTGAATAATTGTTTCATCAAGTCATAACATACGGAGGGAAAATTTTGAAAACAACTATTAAATCACTTGTTTGTATGTTTATCGCTGCCGCGGTTCTTGTCTGTTCATCTGCCTGCGGCGCAGACAAGTCATCAAAGCCCGTTAAAATAAAAGCTCTGATTATACCGAAGTTTGAAATAGGTGAAATGAGCGGTGATGACATAGGTGAAGCACAGCTTCTTTTTGAAAAATACTGTCCCGAATCAAGCGAAACGGTTCTTCCGAATATGCCCGAAACAGCAAGGTTTTATCTTAATGAGAATAACGGGGTTGCCTTATTGGTTACAGGCTCCGGCAAAACCGCCTGTGCACTTGCAATGACGGCTGTGTTATCAAATAATAATTATGATTTTTCGGACTCCTTCATTATTTCCGTCGGCTGTGCCGGAGGAAGCGCAGGAGTTACCACACTCGGAGATATTGTGCTTGTTACGGGCGCCTGTGATAATGAGCTCGGTCATACCGCGGATATACGCGAGTTTGACAATAAAGATTCAAAATCAACATGGTTTCCCGACAGCTCATATGATGCCACTTCAAGTAAGCTTTTTTCCCCTGAGCTTGCTCAGCAGGTTTTCAATATGATTAAAGATGTTAAACCGAACACCACGGAAATTTCAAAAAATGTTTTGAAATCAAATTTCAAAAACGAAGAATGGGCATTACGCAGCCCGGCGGTAATCAAAGGCACGGCACTTTCGGGCGACAGCTTTTGGAAAGGCGAAACCGGTCATAATAACGCATTAAAGATTATTGAGAATTATAAAATGCCCGATCCGTATGCCGTTACCGAAATGGAAGAGCTGACAGTTGCCAATGCTGCTGAATGTTTCGGCCTGCTTGACAGAGTAATTTCCCTGCGTGCGGTTGTTGACCTTGATGTATTTTTGGGTAACGACAGCCCTGAAAGCCTGTGGTCGGATTCCGAAGGATATAATAATAACTTAGGCAGCGAAAGCAGTACGGCGCTGGATATCTTTGAGCCTGCCATGAGAAGCCTGTTTGATGTTTCGGAAGCAGTAATTGATGCCGTACTTGAAGGCAAGCTCAGTGTAAACAGATAAAACGCCATACCGGCGCGGTATATATCAAATCAGAATTCGCCGAAAAGAACAAATTCCATGCTTTTGTGTGTAACAAAACAGTAATTACGGGAAGGAAGAAATATGAAAATACTGAAACCTCTTTTTTGCTTTCTGCAGGCAATCTTGATTGTGCTTGCGTCATTTTCCGTTTATGTTCCGGGATTAAAAACAATGGCAGACCATATGAAAGCCGACATGGATTTCAACAAGAATTTTTCTTTTGAGGCACTTGATGCAGACGAAGCCGAAATCAGCGAAGCCGAAAAGAAGCTTTGCCGTGACTGGTTTAACGAAAACATTCTTACCGCCGAAACACCGGCATATGATTTTGCCGTTGACGGAAAAAGCCTGAGAAACAATATTAACGATTGGAATATTTCAGTCGGCAGCGAAAGTGAAACGGGCAAGGTTCGCCCGGACGGAAAAACCGTTCTTATAACACTCAACCATAAAAAAAGTGATGTAACCGCAGCGGTTGAAGCGACAATTTTTGAGGACTATGCCACCTGCGAGTGGACTGTATATATTGAAAACACCGGCGATGAGGGATCCCCGGTAATCGAGGATTTTTATGCGGCTGATTGTGATATTGAAGCCGGAAAAGCCGATGTTTATTGCCTTTACGGTTCAAACAACAAAAAAGATGATTTTTCAGTCCGCAAAGCGGCTCTTTCCGGGGAAGCAGCGGTTTTCAACGCCAATGCCGGCAGAAACAGCTCATGGCTCCCGTATTTCAATGTTGACGGCGACAGCTTCGGATTTGTGGCCGCTGTCGGTTGGACCGGTCAATGGTATTCCTCTTTTGCTCAGAATCCGTCGGGAGTTCATTTTCAGGCAAAGCAGGAATATTTCAAGGCATATCTGAATCCGAGCGAAAAAGTCCGTTCACCCCTTGTCAGCCTGAGCTTTTATGAAACGGGCAAGCCCGCAAAAGGATTCAATATTTATCGCAGCTTTTCAAAGGCTTGTGTCATTAATGAGAACATAAGTCAGCGAGTTTATCAATGTGCAAGCGGTTCGGTTGAGGATGTTCGCGCAGCGGTTGATGCAATCAATTCAAGCGGCGTTTCGGAATATATTGACACTTTTTGGTTTGATGCCGAAAAATGGTTTTATAAAAACAAGCTGTCTTCATGGAGAAATTCCGCCGGTGACTGGACCGCAAGAAAAGACTGGTATCCCAACGGCTTCGGCGAAGTTTCGGATATGCTTAAGGAAAACGGCATTGATACGATGCTTTGGTTTGAACCCGAAAGGGTAAGAAAAGGCACGCTTTTCTATGATGTGTGCAAAGAAAAAGGCTGGCTTATTTCAAACGGTTCCCTGAATCATTTGCTGAACCTGTCAGATGATGAATGCTGTGACTGGTATATTGACTATATGGTGACATTTTTCAAGGAAAACAATATTGCCGAATTACGGCAGGATTTCAACATTAATCCTCTTGCATATTGGAACGGAAATGATGAAAAAGGCCGCAGCGGAATAACCGAAAATCACTATGTTACCAATCTTTACCGCTATCTTGACACAATGCTTTCAAGCATTGACGGCCTCAGGATTGACAATTGCTCATCGGGCGGCAGAAGAATTGACTGTGAGATGATGCGCCGCTCCGTACCGCTTTGGAGAAGTGACTATCAGTGCGTAAAGCACGGCGATGCGGCAGAATCGGCTCAGGTGCAAAGCTACGGCCTTTCGCTCGTTCTCCCCTATTCGTGCATTGATTATGAATGGGCGGACAGTGATTATGAATACCTTTCTTGCATTACTCCCATAAGAGAAGTGCACAGCGAGCTTGCGATTGATAACCCCGAAAAATGCGTGGACCACCTGAAAAGATTTAATTCAATCAAATCATATCTTATTGAAAATTATTATCCCCTCACCCCTGCCGCAAGTGCGGATAAAAAGGTGTGGGCTGCCATGCAGTACGGCACGGGTGAAGCGGGGCTTGTGCTTGCATACAGGCACGCCAAGGCGGAGGATACCGTTACCGTAAAGCTCTGTGAGGTTAATACGAATGCCGATTATTCACTCACTTTTCCCTTTGACGATAACGCTGAAAGCATCAGCGTTTCGGGACAAAAGCTGTCTGAAGGGTTTGTTATAAAATCATCAGCGGCACCGGAGGGAATAGTAATTGAATATGTTATGCAATAACTAAGACAAATCATAATTTGCGTAAATAAATGCGCCCCTTTGCGAAGCAGATTGAGGAAGCCCCAAAGGGGCGGTGAAATATAGCCGTTGGCAGTGTGAAAACAAGCAGAAAGTTTTACATTTATATCGTAGGGGCGATTATTAATCGCCCGTCGATTTTTATCAAAATTTGCCATTATTTCGCGGGCGTTCAATGAACGCCCCTACGGTGTAGCCATTGGCTTTGTGAGTATTTTTTCGGTATGGGCAAATCCATCCCCTGCGACGGATAGAAAGACAAATCAGAAATTGCGGAGGTAATACCATGACAAGGGAACAAGTATTTGAATTTATCAAAGAGCAAAAAACAGCAATAATTTCATCTGTTGACGATGAAGGTTTTCCCAACACAAAGGCTATGCTTTCGCCGCGAAAAATTGACGGTAACGACTTCTATTTCACAACAAACACCTCTTCCATGAGGGTTACGCAGTATAACGCAAATGAAAAAGCATGTATTTATTTTTATAAACGCGGGCGGTTCAGTTATACGGGCGTTATGCTTGTCGGCACAATGCAGGTGTTGACGGAACAGAGCATAAAGGACGAAATCTGGCGAACGGGTGATACAATGTTCTATAAAGGCGGCAAAACCGACCCCGATTACTGTGTCTTAAAGTTCACGGCAATGAAATGCAGAGTTTATAAAGACCTGAAAACAGAATGGGTCGATTTGGGCAGTATTTCATAAACCGGTTTGCGGCTTTTCCATTTGGCAAAAATCAGGAGAGAAAAATTGAAAAAAATAAAGGTTTCACATTCCGTTATCAAAAAATGCGCGGTAATTATTCTCGGTAACATCATTCTTGCCTTCGGGCTTTATAATATTCACGCTCAGACCAAGGTTTCGGAGGGCGGCATACTCGGGCTTATGCTTCTTATTGAGCATTGGACGGGCATTTCCCCCGCATATTCCGGCTTTGTGATGGATATTCTCTGCTATGCCTTCGGCTGGAAGGTTCTCGGCACGCAGTTTCTCGGTTATTCGGCTGTTGCCTGCGTCGCATTTTCGGCATCATACAAAATATTTGAATTATTTCCCCCGCTTTTTCCTCAGCTTGTCAGCCACCCGGCACTTGCAGCCGTGGCAGGTGCGGTGTTTGTGGGCGTCGGTGTGGGGCTCAGCGTCAGAGCAGGCGCAGCAACGGGCGGCGATGATGCCGTTGTTATGGCGCTTTCAAAGCTGACAAAGCTTGATGTGCGTATTTATTATCTCATCAGCGATATTTCCGTGCTTGCGCTGTCGCTGACATATATTCCGTTTTCAAGGATAATATGGTCACTTCTGACCGTGGTTCTTTCCGGTCAGATAATCGGGCAAATTCAGAAAGCCGGCCTTCACCGCAGGGATACACAAATCCCTGCTTGTCGGAACAGATAAAAAAGCAGAGAGTTTTCAAGCTCTCTGCTTTTTCGTTTTCACAATGAAAGGATGTGCGTAAACGGCACATTCAAGGCATAAACGGTTTACGGGGTTCCGCCCGGTTACGGTTTTTATTCTGCACTTATCCAGAATAAATGTGATGATTTTGGGGAGTCAAAGAATATGCTTATTCCTTCACAAAGCTCTTCTCCGGAATACTTCGTTACATTTCCGGAATCCTCATCACACAGAGTATATGAACGCTGTTTATCGGCATACTCAACGGTTATTTTCAGCTCATTCTCTTCGCAGGTTTCCTGACGGAAAGCGGTTATTACGCCTTTTTCGGTTTCGCTGTCATAGTAGCTGAATGCACAGAAGCCCGATGTATCATTTTTGCTGTGCCAGGGAGTGTGAACATAAAAATCTTTAAGCAAAAACGGTCTGACTTTTTTCCATTCATTCAGTCCGAAGCGGGTCATCGGGAAGTTTTCGGGGTTTTCATGAATCCACAGCGATTCAACATTCAGCACGGGCAGATACGATGCTCTCCAGACATACGGACTGGTTTCACCCACGGGAGATAATTCCTCAAGCTTTTCTTTTGTGTTTGCTCCGCAAAACGGAATCCATCTGTTAAAGCCGTGGCTCATTGACAAACGCAGTGCCGAGGTCGTTCTGTCGGAATCGCTTCTTAGAAGGGGGATTCCGCGCCGCATGGATTCAAGGTCATTCCTGCCGCCGCCGCTTGCACACGAATCAACAAATCCGCAGCCTCCATACGATAAGGTGCAGGCAATAAGCCTGTCCCACATTTTGTAATGCCCTTCAATGAACTTGCACTCGGTAATTCCGGTGCGCCCGCACTCTTCAAGCGAGTCAAGATAACTCCACAGCTTTGCGGGGTCGCAGTTGTTATCTTCACGGTACATTTCCACTTTGTTTTCACTCAGCGTTTTGCTTAACCGCCCCACAGTCCATTCAAAGCATTCGGGAATTCCGATATTATTTGAAATGGCACCTTCGCCCGGGCAGCGGATTGCCCATTCCTTTTTATACCCGAAGTTCTTTTCAAGGTTTTCGGGGTCGGTCACACGCTCGGGTTCAAACCACATAAGTGTTTTCATACCGTTTTGGCGCGCAAATTCAGTTGATTCCAGGAAAGTTTTGCCCGGCCACTTTCGCGGGTCAAGCTCCCATGTTCCGACTGTATCCCACCAGTCATTCCCTTCTTGATAAGGAACGGGGCTGCCCAAATCGGGCTTGATATACCAGCCCGCATCAAACCAGCGGAAATCGACCTTGCAATCCTCTTTGAACATTTTTTCAAGAGACCTGCGCCATGTATCCTTGTTTTCCGAAATACTTCCGTCTGAATTCGGCATTCCCGTATCACCGGCTATGCAGCAGGTTGAAAACGGCTGAAGGGCGTTCCCCTGTGAATCCGCCTTGGGAAGATTATATTTAATAAACCAGTCTCTCCAGTAATTTGCGGCATACATCTCGTCCCTCACGGTATATTCGCCGAAAACAAAAAGAGCCGTCCGGATTGTTTCACCCGGTTTCAGGAAAGTGTTAAGGTTATTCACAGACCTTCCGGTATATGTCGTGATTCCGTCTGAATATGAAAAATCCGCAGTCCATGTTCCTGCCCAGCCGATGGCAATCATGCTCCCCCTGTCGCCGTATTCAAGGTTGAAATAGGGGAAATTAACATGAGTTGCCCGCCCGCTGTCGGAAACAAAATGAACGCTGTCTTCG
>JAZUIT010000149.1:0-11926 GCA_045642385.1 Acutalibacteraceae bacterium | reverse complement strand
GGCTACGATCCGACTTTATATATAAGCTTTTTTTCATCGGCAAGCTGTTGTAATTCCTCCAATTGTTCCGGTGTAACGGTGATTGGTTTTTCACAAATAACATTCTTTCCGTTTTCGAGCATAAGCTTGCTTTGCTCATAGTGTAAAGCGTTCGGGCTTGCAATATATACAGATGTAAAGTCATTTGACTTTGCAAAGCTTTCAAGGCTTGTTACCACGGTTTTACAACCGAATTTATCTGCAAATTCCCTGCCTTTTTCTTCTGTTCTTGAATATACTGCGGCAAGCTCCATCTTACCTGTAAGGTTGGCTCCCTTTACAAATTCCTCAGCTATCCAACCCGTTCCGATAACTCCGTACTTCATTTTCCGCTCCTTAATTTTTCAATGACTGAATCGGAGCCGGTATTCTGCCGCCCCTGTTTATAAATTTTGCAGGAGAAATACTCGATATAGGCATAACCGGTCCGCTTCCTAAAAGTCCGCCGAATTCAAGTGTATCTCCCTCTTTTCTGCCGATTGCAGGTACAAGCCTTACTGCCGTTGTTTTTGAATTTATCATACCTATTGCAGCTTCATCTGCAATTATTGCAGAAATTATTTCCGGGGTTATATCTCCCGGTACAACTATCATATCAAGTCCTACTGAGCAAACCGCTGTCATAGCTTCCAGTTTTTGTATGGAAAGAGCTTTACTCTCTGCGGCAGCTATCATTCCCGCATCCTCCGATACCGGAATAAATGCACCGGACAAACCGCCTACATGAGATGATGCCATTGTGCCGCCCTTTTTAACCGCATCATTAAGCATTGCAAGGGTTGCTGTTGTACCGTGAGCGCCGCACTGCTCCAATCCTATTTCTTCGAGAATATATGCAACAGAATCACCGACCGCCGGAGTCGGTGCAAGAGATAAATCCACAATACCAAAAGGTACACCCAACTTTTGTGCGGCTTCCTTTGCTATGAGCTGACCTACTCTTGTGATTTTAAAAGCAGTTTTCTTGATAACATCTGCCACATCGGTAATATCACCGTCGGGAATTTTTGATAATGCACTTCTTACAACACCCGGACCTGATACACCGACATTTATCACACAATCCGGTTCGCCTGCACCGTGAAATGCTCCTGCCATAAACGGGTTATCATCAGGAGCATTACAGAAAACAACTAACTTTGCGGCACCGATACAATTATCATCGGCGGTTTTAATTGCGGTTTCCTTAACAATTTCACCCATAAGCTTTACAGCATCCATATTTATACCGGCTTTTGTGGAGCCTATGTTCACGCTTGAACAAATATGCTGAGTTTCTGCCAAAGCTTCGGGAATACTTCTGATAAGCTTTTCATCACCTGCGGCAAATCCTTTTTGCACCAAAGCGGAATAGCCGCCTATAAAATTTACATTTACCGCTCTTGAAGCTTTTTCCAAAATCCGCGCATATTTTATGGGGTCGCCGCCGCTTGATGCTAAAATCATAGAAATCGGTGTAACCGCAATTCTTTTGTTTATAATAGGTATACCGTATTTTGCTTCAAGCTCTTCACCTACCGGTACAAGATTTTTAGCAAGCCTTGTAATTTTTTCATAAATTTTATCGCAGGTAGTATCAATATCACCTGTGCAACAATCCAATAACGAAATACCCATGGTTATTGTTCTTATATCGAGGTTTTCGTTCTCAATCATTCTTATAGTTTCAAGTATATCTTTTGTGTTAAGCATTTTTCTTTCCTCTCTATACCATTATATATGATGCATTGTATTAAAAATATCCTCATGCATCGCATGAACGGAAAGACCTAATTTATTTCCTTCATCGGAAAGTTTTTTTGTAAGCTCGGGAAAATCTATTGTACATTTACTGACATCCACAAGCATTATCATACAAAACATTTCCTGTAAGATTGACTGTGACACCTCTATAACATTAACGGAATACTGTGCACACATTCCCGAAATCTTTGCGAGAATACCTACCATATCTTTTCCTACTACTGTAATAACTGCTCTCATTTCATTCACCGTACCTTGTTTAGTTTATTAAATTATATTTTATCATAGATTAAATATTTTTTCAAATTTTTTTCATAATTACTTTAATTTTTTCTTAAAATATGATATATTATTTTTGAAGGAAGGTCGTAGATATGGAATTTAAAAAAATACTTGATTTACACGTTCATACAGATAACTCGTTTGACGGTCAACATCCTGCCACTTTATTCTGTGAAAAAGGTCAGATGTTAGGGCTTAGAGCTATTGCATTTACCGACCACTGCGACATTGACGGTTATGAAAAAATGAACCTTGAAAGATCGGTTTTTCAATCATATTTTGAAATAAAAAAGGCTCAATCAGCTTTCAGAGGCAAAATGATTATCTGTACGGGTATTGAACTCGGACAGCCGACCTATGATTTGAAAACAACCGAAAGTGTTATAAACCGTTTGAAATTTGATTATATTATCTGTTCCATTCACAATCTTCGTAATATGCAGGATTTTTATTATCTTGATTACAACAAGTATGATGTTGACAAGTTGCTTGATGAATATTTTGATGAACTGCAAATTCTTGCAGACTGGGGAAATTTTGATGCACTTGCGCATTTCACTTATCCTTTGAGATATATCACAGGGGATTACAAAATTCCCGTTGATATTAAAAAATATGATGAAAAAATCAACAGTATTCTTGAAGCAATCATAAAAAAAGATATTGCACTCGAAATTAATACATCGGGTTTAAGACAATCGCTTAAACTGACAATGCCCGATAAGGATATTGTGCAGAAATTTCATGATATGGGCGGCAAATATATTACTATCGGTTCCGATGCCCATTATATTGAGCATTTGGGAATGGGAATTGCAGACGGTATGAAAATTGCAAAGGACTGCGGCTTTGACAATGTTACTTTGTTTCAAAACCGTGAACCGGTACAAATACCTATTGAATAAGGAAGTGAATTATGGTTAAAGTAAAAGCAGCGGCAAAAATAAATATTTCGCTTGATATAATAAAAAAACTTGAAAACGGATATCACAGCCTTTTTATGCTTATGCAATCCGTTGACCTTTACGATAAAATAAGTGTTGAACTGACAAATGATAAAAAAATTTCAGTTTCCTGTAATGTTGCCGGGATTCCCACTGATGAAACAAATATTGCTTATAAGGCGGCAGTTGCATTTTTTAAATATGCCGAAATTGACAATCCCGGTATATCAATCGACATCTGTAAAGCCATTCCCTTTGCAGCAGGTCTGGCAGGCGGAAGTGCTGACGGTGCAGGTGTAATAGTTTCACTTGACAGGATTTTCGGTACAAATTTTTCACAAAAACAGCTCTGTGAAATTGGTATAAAAGTCGGTGCTGATATTCCGTTTTGCATAGTAGGAGGAACAATGCTTTCCCAGGATATCGGAGGTGTGTTGTCACCGTTGCCGAGTCTTGAAAATGTACATATTGTTCTTGCAAAACCAAAGGCGGGTGTTTCAACTAAATCCGCTTATAATGCTTTTGACAACGCAGTAAATGTCAGACATCCTGACAACGCAAGTATTCTGCATTTTGCGGCAAACGGAGATTATGACAGTGTTTACAAATATGCTTCAAATGTTTTTGAACAGTTTATTGAAGTCTCCCAGAGAGTAAATATTAAATCCGTTATGAGGGATAATAACTGTAAGATTACTTGTATGAGCGGCTCCGGTCCTACTGTTTTCGGTATTTTTGAAAACAAAACGGATGCTGAAAATTGTTTTGAAAAATTATCCGAAATTATGGATGATGTTTACATTACAAAGCCGGTTTCAAAAGGAGTTGTTTTTGAATAAATTTATTTCAACCGCCTATACTATTATAAATACAGTATAAGGAGTTGAAAATATGATTGACAAAATCTCTCTTATTTTGGTTGTTATCGGTGCTCTTAACTGGGGCAGCATCGGACTTTTTCAGTTTGACATAGTGGCATGGATTTTCGGCGGTCAGGGTTCTATACTCAGCCGAATTATCTATACACTTGTTGCTTTGGCAGGTGTCTGGTGTATCTCGCTGTTATTCAGAAGAGATGCGGTCGCTATCGACAGCAACGAAACAAGAAACGACTAATTTTTAAAAGCACGCAGACAGAAGTTTGTGTGCTTTTTATTTGCGTGTAAATGTATTTGCTTTCTACTATATACCTTGATTAAAGCAAATTTCCTTTACAGGTGAACATTTATAACTGTAAAATTAAACAAAAAAGTATTGACTTTAATTCAAAATAACTATATCATATATTATAGTATTTTATGAAAGCGTGATTATAGTGATTTTTGCAGTAGCAATAGCAGCCTATTTAATAGGCAGTGTTAATTTCGGCATCATTGTTTCCAAAATCAGGCACAAAAAGGATGTCCGTGATTACGGAAGCGGTAACGCTGGTGCCACAAATACATTGCGTACCTTCGGCAAAACCTCGGCACTTATTGTAATGCTCGGGGATATGTTAAAAGGTGCGGTGGTTATATGGATTTCAAAATATGCTTTAACCGGATTTGCCCTGTCACAGTATTTCGTTTATGTTGCAGGTGTTGCTGTTTTGCTCGGCCATATTTTCCCCGTATTCTTCGGTTTCAGAGGCGGTAAAGGCGTTTCCACTACTGCCGGAATAATGCTTGCTTTTTCACCTGTAACATTTTTAATTCTTTTGGCTGTATTCATAATCGTTCTTTGCATATCAAAATATGTTTCTCTTTCATCCATAACAGCGGTTATACTGTATGCACCCGTCAATGCTTTGATATACTACCTGATGAATAAAACCGTAAACTGTATGGAAATAATCTTCCCCATAATTGTTGCAGTAATTGTAGTATTTTTACATAGACAAAACATTGTCAGACTGATACATCACAATGAAAGTAAAATATCATTCAAAAAGCAATAATTTGTAACTAATATTAATTCTCCTCATACTATGATATTGAAGTTTTAACCTTCAATAATATGTAATAGGAGGATTGCTAATGTTAGAAAACAAATTTTCCGACCGTTCCGATGCCATCTGCATTGATGTTAACCGTGTGTATGACTCATGCTGTGACAAGGATTGTCTGTCGGACTTAAATGTCGTTTTTCCGGACAGGGCACAGAATTTAATTGACTGTGCATCTTCCGTAAGATGTAAAAAAGCAGAAATTATTAATGTGTGCATTGATGTTGAACCGGTACAATTCAACAGAGGTTGTTATTCCGTTGACTTGACATTCTTTATCAAAGTAAAAATGGATGTTTACTCTTCTCCCTCCTGCACACCTACAACCGTCTGCGGTCTTACCTCATATTCTAAAAAATGTATCCTTTACGGCAGCGACGGCAATGTAAAAATTTATTCCTCTAAACCCACGGACGATACAGAAAACGGTTGTACCTGCCGCGGTGCATTACCCACCGCAAAGGTTCAATGCGTTGACCCTGTTGTGCTTGACACAAATCTTGTTAAAACCTGCGACTGTAAATGCTGTTGCAAATGCGACTGTCAGGTTCCGAGTTATGTTTCTAAGCAGTTTGACGGTGAGCTTTGCGGTAATCCGAATACCGAAAAAACAGTTCTTGTAACCTTAGGCCTGTTTTGTATTGTTCAGCTTGAAAGAAAGGTTCAGATGAAAATTCCTTCCTACGATTTCTGTATTCCCTCAAAGGAATGTAACTGTAACACAGATGACCCATGCGACTCTTTCAGCAAAATCAGATTCCCCTTGGAGGAATTTTTCCCTCCCAATCAGAAGCACATAAACAAAATGCCTAAAAATAACAGTTGCTCCTGTAATTCTTGCAGCTCCTGTAACTCATGCAATTCCTGCAATTGCAAAAACAAGTAAAATAAAAAAGCCTGAAATTTGGAGGGAACTCTCGAATTTCAGGCTATGTTTTTGCAGAACATAACTATGCAATCATCAGAAATATCTGAACAGAATATTTGTGCACAAAAGAAGAATTATTCCCGGCAATCCCATAAATCCGCCTACTGACAGAGTGAGATAATTTACGGGCAGAATTACACCGGTCAGAGCGGCGGTCATATTAACGGCGCATAAAGCTCCCAATCCCTGTAATGCCGTAAAAAATACACTTTTAAAAAAATGCTTCGATTTTAACGAACCGATGAAAGCAGATAAAAACATAATACCGAAAATAATTACCAAAACAATTTTAAGTCCGAAAGTCATTACAATTCTCCTTTTGCCAAACAGAAAGCATTTTTGTAATCGGTTAATATGACAACACAGTCAATGAAAAATACCTGAGTATATCTTCAATTTCCTGCTTGAATATTATTCCAATCGTACTCTAAATTGTATTTATCATCTTTATAAAATATTCTGCTTTTTGCAGTCTTTATTGACATTGACCAAATTTTCAGAGACAAGCTACTATAATTTGTTTTTTGACAAAGCATACTATATATGATATAATTCCTTTAATATATTGTGATTGTAGGTGTTTCTTAATGAAGCTTTCGGATATTCTTAACGGTGTGAATTTTATAGGCAATATACCGGAAATTGATATTTCCGACATTGTTTATGATTCTCGCATGGCTAATGAAAGTACAATGTTTGTTGCCCTTGCGGGAGCGGTTGTTGACGGACATGATTATGCTTTTTCCGCTTATGATAAGGGTTGCCGTGTATTCTTGCTTGAAAGGCAGGTTGGTTTGCCATCAGATGCCGTCACAATTATCTGCGATGACACAAGAGTTGCCCTGTCGAAAGCCTCGTGTAATTTTTTCAATAATCCTTCAAAGGAACTGGATGTTGTAGGCATTACGGGAACAAAAGGAAAAACCACAGTCACCTATATGCTCCATTCCATTTTTGACAGTTGCGGAATAAAAAGCGGTGTTATCGGTACAGTAGGTGCATATTGGGGTGATAAGAGTTATCCGACAGTAAACACAACTCCCGAATCTTACGAAACTCAGAAAATTTTAAGAATGATGGCTGATGACGGATGTAAGGCTGTATTTATGGAGGCTTCATCATTAGGCATCAAGCAACACAGAATTGACGGTATAGAATATTTTGCCGGAGTATATATGAATTTGTCACCTGACCATATAGGCGGTGCGGAACATAAGTCCTTTGAAGAATATGCATACTGGAAAAAGCAACTGTTTCTGCGTTGTAAAAGAGGAGTATTTAACGGCGATGATTTGTATTGCCGCGGACTTGCAGATGAAATGCCTTATGAAACCTTGACATTCGGTATAAATGAACCTTGTGATTTCAAAGCCGATAATATTGAGCTTGTTCAGGATGAATTTCTCGGTATGAAATTTGATGTGACAGATAATAACGGCACCGAAAAATTTGCCGTTGCTATTCCGGGTTATTTTTCGGTGAGCAATTCATTAGCGGCGATGGCTGTTGCAAGCTTTTTCGGTATACAAAAAGAAAAAATCCGTCAGGCACTACTGACGGTTAAAGTCAACGGAAGAATGGAAAAAGTACCAACTGATACAGATTATCATGTCTTCATTGATTATGCCCATAACGGATTGAGTATAAAAAATCTTGCGGATATAATTGTTCAGTATAAGCATAACAGGATTATAACTTTGTTCGGTTGTCCCGGTGGAAGAGCACAGTTAAGACGACAGGAAATGGGTTCCGTTTCCGGTTCGCTCAGTGATTTGACAATAATCACAACAGACGACCCACAGTTTGAAAGTCAGGATGATATTGCAGATGAAATTGCAAAATATGTTGCTGAACAGGGCGGAGAATACATTAAAATTAATGACCGCCGTGAAGCAATAAGATATGCCCTTTCCATAGCACAAAAAGATGATATTATTCTGTTGCTGGGTAAAGGAAATGAAGAATATTTAAAAATCAACGGTAAAAAAGTTCCGTTCTCCGAAAGGGAAGTAATAAAAGAGTATTTGGAAGAAAGTGGATGTAAAAAAACTAACAGACCGAAAAAGTAATACAGAAGTTAATAGATTTTATACTTTTTTCTGTCCCCTTTTGTATTTTGACAAAAACAGTTAAATGTGATAGTATATTAGCGGTGTTTAGCACCCTGAAAGACAACTATATGCGGTAGGCGGTTGGCTCTCTACTCTTTGGAGGGCAACTTTTCGCCCTCGGAAAGGGGGCGGTGCTTATGGTTACATACGAAGCAATGTTTCTTTTTGGAACACTAATCGTAGCAATTATAACACTTGTTATCAATATAACAAAAAAGAAATAACCGCCCGTGTTCAAGAGTGCGGTTATTTCTTAACTAAACTCGAGGGCTAACCGTCTATCGGTTGCCTTTCTGTTATTATTATAGCACAAAAAACAGATTTGTCAACCGGTGTTTTTTATCCCTGCAAGGCACTCGTGTGCGTCGTGGAAGTTTGTTTAATGTGCAATTAATGTCGGACTTCACATACACTATAAATATAAAACGTCATCCAAATGATTATTATCACCGGATGGCGTTATTTATTATTCAAAATCTGTTCAGGATAATCGGCAAAATTTAAAATATCACCCGGTTTAACATCAAGTGCATCGGCAATCGCATATAATTACGCAACGCAAAAGAAAAAACATATAATTAACATATAAAAAAGGAGCTGTAAAAAAACCACAAGTTTTTTTACAGCCTCCTATTTTTCAACCTATTTTTGTCAAAATACATAAAGGTGATAGTAAAAAAGCGGACAGAATCAATTTTATTGACCCGAAGATAATATATAGATATATCGAGGGGCAAAAAATTGATAGAAAAAGTACAAAATCTTTTGATCTCTATAATGCTTTTTTCGGTCTGTTCGTTTTTTTACATCCCATTTGTATTATACTTTTAATTCCGAGAATAAAACAGTACCTTTTTTTCTGAGCCAACGGTTCAGCAAAATTATTGCAACAACATAAACAACCGACAATATACCGATAAAAATTGTTGCGTCAATAAATTTGCTTGTTATAAAACAGAGAGCGACAGTTAATGCCGTAAATATCCAACCGCCGAACAGCAATATTGTCACCGGCAGGCTTTGCTTTATCGGTGATGTTTCATTTGTCCAGGTAAGATTCGGCATTTTTAAATTAAAAACCACACCCAAAGTACCCATTAGTCTTATATACAGCCACACAGTAACACATATTAAGGCAATCTGTAAAATGTTCATTTTGAAAATTACACCAAAAATAATTGCAGGTATCAAGGCGGAAACTGTGTTGAGTACGGTGTGAAGCCTTATTTTTGCTTCAAGAATTTTAAATGTATCAACAGGTACAGACTGTAAAATCCAGATGTTTCTGCCTTCAAGTGAAATTGACGGGGCGGAAATATCGTTTGCGCTTACAAGCAGGCACACAATTCCGACTATCAGCATAGGGAACATATCAGAGGTAATCGGTAAATTTGAGCTTACCAACTGCCTTAAAAAATTTGCTTTAAATATAGCGACAATTGCAAGTATCGGTAAAACTACAAGACCCAATCCGCAGTTCATCATATATGTGGGGCTTGCCGTAAATCTTTTTAATTCTTTATAAAAAAGCGTGGATTTTATACTTTTTGTTTTTATGCTTTTTTCTTTATGCTTTGTTTTTTTGTCGGAGCTTGCAATTGTGGTGATTTTTACAAAGCTTCTTGTCATTATATAATATGTCAAGCCGAAGCAGGCAAAGGAAAAGACCGTAAACAGCAGAAAATAAAGCCAATTACCTGTTGCCGCTTTACCGAAACAATATGCAGGATAAATAGCGGTTTTGACGGAGTGACTTATTTTTTCCGCATTCTGTACAATGCTTGACAAAATATTATTGAGACGCATACATACAAAATAGTACAATCCGAAAACAACCAGGGAAATGAAAACCGTAACAAAGCTTTTACTCTTTATTTTGCTTGAAATTAAAGCAACAATCCACCCTAAAAGACAGGTGAGTGCAGATATAAAAAACGCCAGCACAAAAAGCAGAATAATGGGGATAAAAACATTTGAAAATGTCGGCTTTGCAAAAATCCAGTAGGCAATCATGGCAGGAACAAATACTACCGCTTCATACATAAGTCCCAAAATATACACCCCGGAAATTCTCGAAAGTAAAATGTCCGAAGGTTTAATTGGCATTGACAGCAGCAGTTCATTGTCCTTTGAGTGATAAATACCGGCGTAAGTGTTGAAAACACTGCCGAATGTACCCAATCCCATTGCAATAAGTCCCATCATGGCAAAATACAGCCAGTCAAGCTTATTCAACAGACCATAAGCAAGTGTTGATGATACAACGAAAAATATCCCGCAGAGAATAAGCATAATAAAGGCGAACAGAATAAAAAATCCGACTATACCGCCTTTTGAACGGATTTTTCCGGTTTTTTTGTTTACGAAATAACCCCTGAAAAACTCCGTCATTTGTTTTTTTAATAGGATTTTATACATCTGTTATCCCTCCAGCTCAAGGAAAGCACTTTCAAGACTTTCGTCACCCTTGACCTCTGCCATAGTGCCGGATTTTATGAGCTTACCGTTTTTGATAACGGCAATTTTGTCGCAAAGCTTTTCCGCAACATCAAGTACATGAGTAGAAAAGAAAATCGCTCCGCCGTTGTCGCAGACCTCACGCATCATACCCTTTAACAAGTGGGATGCCTTCGGGTCAAGTCCCACAAACGGCTCATCCATAATTATAATTTTCGGATTATGAATCCATGCGGATATTATGGCAAGCTTCTGCTTCATACCGTGTGAATAGGAGGAAATTGCTTCGTATAAATCCTTTTTTATCTCAAACATTTCAGCGTACTTGTTAATTCTGTCATACCTTTCGGTTGCACCTATTTCAAAAACATCTGCAATAAAATTCAAATATTGCATACCCGTCATAAAATCATATAAATCAGGATTGTCGGGAATGTATGCAATTATTTTTTTACATTCAATGGGCTTTTCTTTTATTGAAATTCCGTCAATAAATACTTCACCCTCGTCAAATTGCAAAAGTCCTATGGCGCTTTTGATTGTGGTGGTTTTTCCTGCACCGTTATGACCGATAAATCCGTAAATTTCACCGGCTTTTATGTGAAGAGAAAGATTGTCAACAGCCTTCTGATCACCGTATTTTTTAGTAAGATTTTCAATTTTCAACATAACAAAACACCTCAATTCTTACATAACTAAATGATATAACAATGACATTTCTTTGTCAATGTTTTTTTCAATTTAATTGACATAAAACAATTTTGCTGTTAAAATAAAATGGAATACTTTGGAGGTGTCTGCTGTGGAGAAAATTACAAAAAGTCCAAGAAACTACGGGATAGATTTATTGCGTATTGTGTCTATGTTTATGGTGGTAATGATACATATAATAAACAATGGCGCGATACCTCAAAACGGTGAACCGGGATATTATCCTGTAATGATATTGGGAACAATGGTCGTCTGCGCTGTAAACTGTTACGCACTTGTTTCCGGTTATGTGGGATACGGCAGAAAAGTAAAATACACAAACCTCGCTGTTTTGTGGCTGAGGGCATTGTGGTATTCGGTATTGGTTACATTGATTTTTAAATTCTTTATATCAGATTCTGATATCGGAGCCGTCCAATTATTAAAAAGTTTTATTCCGGTTTACAGCAGAAAATATTGGTTTTTTACTGAATATTTTATGTTGTTTTTATTTACTCCGCTATTGAATGCAGCCGTCGAAAGGTTAAACCGTAATCAATTGAGATTTTTAATATACACTGTACTGTTTTTTACCTCTGTAATGCATCTTGTTACAAAGGTAATTGAAGTTGGTGAACCGTTTTGGTTAATGGACGGTTATTCGGTTTTGTGGCTTATTGTACTGTATACTGTCGGAGCATATATAAAAAAATATGATTCTCTAAGCACCGTCAAACCGTATATAGCA
>JAZUIT010000148.1:0-15556 GCA_045642385.1 Acutalibacteraceae bacterium | reverse complement strand
AGGACTATATCATTAATTCAAATCTGATTGGATGAAGGTACGATTTCACGGTATCGGGTGCCGTAAAAATATTCAAAAAACGGCACTCTTGATGAAAATTCAGTTTTTCAAGTAAGGCTTTTTTCGCATATTCTGTATTTATCGGTATTGTGAAATCTGAACTCTTCACAACTGAAAATGCGTGGTGTGTAGTTTATCATAAAAGGAAATCTGAAGCGGCAAAGGTACAGATTTACAGTACCCGGTACTGTAAAAACTCATCAAAAACACCACTCTTGAAAAAATAATGATTTTTTGAGTAAACGAAACGGAGGATTAAAATGCTTATAGTAAAGAAATGTGAATTTAACATTGATACCAACACGGTTGACATTATTACCGACGACGGAACGAAGATTTTTATTGACTGCGATATTGTTGAAGATGAATTTGGTTTAACCGTCAGGCACAGAGCAAACCTTGATTATCTGCTCTATAATTACCCGGTTGATTATGTAAACCTACTGCTCAACGGTCAGATGAAAGATTATCTTGACAAAGCAACATCATTTTCACTTGATTAATAGACAAGCAAGATGAATACAGCAACATAAACACGTAACCCTCAGAGGATGATTTGATGTTATCTTCCGATGGCATTTTCGATGCAGATTTAATAATAACTTAAAATGGGTTATTTACGTAAAATTTGATAGTATTTCTGCATTATTTGATTGGAGCAGCTTTCACGCTCTCCACATCATATTTGAAAAAGATTGAGATATTCTTGAAAATCGCCCGAAATTTTCGGCGAAAAATTGGCGAAAATCGGAGGTGAGAATAAAACTATTTTTTTTAGTTTGAAAAACCCCGACAAAAATTCAAACATTTTTTATTTGATTTTTATCTTAATTATTAGTGACCATTCTGCTTGGTGGGCGAAAATATTGACATCTCACAAATTTGCATCTCGACAATGTTGACTTTGTTGTACTGTTATTGTTATAATAAAACTAATATGAACAGAATTGGTTGTGATTATATGAGTGAACAGAATCAGACAAGACTTCTTGAAGTCCTGAATTATCTTTGGAATTATACGGACAAGGAACATTACACGACCATTGTCGAAATACTGAAATATCTTGAAACAAAAGGGATTGCCGCCAACCGCAAGACCGTTGCAGGCGATATAATTTCACTTCAGCAGATCGGCGGAATTGAAATCGAGTGTATCAAGAGTACGCAGAACCGTTATTATGTCAACAAACGCTTTTTTGACGAAAATGCTGTTCGCGTAATCTGTGATGCTGTCAGGTCGGCTTATTTCATCTCCGATAAATCCGGCAGAGCACTAATAAATACTCTTTCAACATTTACCGGACCGAGTGAAAAGAAAAAGTTGAAATCTCCGGTTTTTGTTGATGCAATGATAAAAACAAAAAACGATGATGTTATCAAAAACATCGGCAAGATAACCGACGCAATTATGGAACGAAGAAAAATCACATTCAAATATTTTGATTACACTGTTGATAAAACAAAAATCTATAAAAACAACGGCAAGGTTTACGAGGTCACGCCCTGCTCAATGGTTATCAACGACGGCAAATACTACATTGCCGCTTATGAAAAGGAAGCCGATCTTGTAAAGACATTCCGTGTTGATAAAATGGACAGGCTCCGTATATCGTCATTTACCGCCGACCCGATCCCGAAATCCTTCAGCGTAAAGAAATTTGCGGAGTCAACGAATATGTTCAGCGGCTACGTCAGCGAGGTTGAGCTTCTCTGCGATAACGATGTGATGTTCGGAATTATCGACAAATTCGGCAAAGACGTTGCGACAGAAGCGGTTGACAGCGGACATTTCAAAGTGACTGCAACGGCAGACATTTCCCCAACCTTCTTCGGCTGGGTTGTAGGCTTCGGAGGAAAGATTAAGATAACGGGGCCGGAAAGTGTTACTCAAAATATAAAAGAAACACTACAGCAAGTGATATAAGCAAAAGACTATTTCTCATATTTAGTGATTTTATGCCCGAATGGGAGTTGATTAGTTTGGTAAAACTTGAAAAAATTTCAGTTGGTTGCATTGTTATAGGGCACAGAAATATTAACAGATTATTTTCTCCAGTTTGTCCATAGCATATTAATATTACAATACAAAGTATGGTGAATTCAAAATGGAAATTATTAATAAGCAATTTGCTCCTTTGAAAATCGAATCTGATGAACTTGCTGTTGAATTTGAAATACTGCCTGTAAAATGTAACGCCAAACAAAGAACCCAAGTTCAGCAAGGCCTTGCTCGTGTAGATACCCGGTTAACAGAAGTTGAAAACGAATTAATTAAACTTAACACCGACATTGACGAGCTAACAAATCATGCCGATGGAATTGATTATACTATTTCGGTTATCTGTGGTATTGTAGCCGGTATGATTGATATCGTTTTTGTTGGCGAGTGGAATTTTGAAGAAGCAAAATCAGAATCGTATGAAAGGATAAACAATAAGGTTATTGGGTTTGCAAAAAAGCAGCCTGATTACAATCTGTACTGTAATTTCGCATTAGATGGAAAAGGAAACCCCAGAAAGTTTCCAAAAGATCCAGACAGATTAGAGACTGCCATTAGATTTTTAGAATGGAAATTTCATCTTCCGGGCGATGGTGCTTATGGTAAAAAGGGAGTAAATGTTGGAATTAGCGGAGAAACGCACAGGTTAGACGACTTATGTCATCATCCCAATATTCTTGGCCTTGTTAGCAGCATAATCGTTCAGTTTACTGGCGAAACAAAATATGTCAACAAGTTTGGCGAGTCAATAAATTTTCCCATATCCATCAATGAATATGGGAATTTTGTCGGAAATAATTTCGTCACCAAATTGTTTTCCGGAATAATAAATTGGTTCATTACCTGTGCAAAAACCGTATCAAACTGGAAAGGCCATTTGTATAGTGATGTCTCCACACCTGCGGGGTTGCCTAGTACTTTTTTATCATTAATAACCGAACTAGCTGAAATTCCTTGCTTTAGGAATGAGAAATTTCTGATAGAATTAAGAAAAGCATATACTGACGGCTTTGGTACGGGTAAGAACCAGGTTGACCTTAAAGCATTCAATAGTTTGTTTGAAGGTGCAAAAAACAAGCTGGATATTTCTACGGAAAAAGCGGTGTTTCATGAATTAAACCGGCAAGCTTTACCTGCTGTAATAAACGAATTATTGGTTAGAGGTTCCTATTTTATCAAACGATTTATTTTGGAATTAAAAGAAAAAAATGATGTTTTTGCTGTTGAATGGAAAAATGTAATTCCGTTTGACAACAGAACAATCGTAAGAATGATGACAATTGCCACCGGCACTTTTACTGCAATTGATATGGCTGATGCTTCCATTCGTTCCGCAACAAAATCAGCGGATGTAACTTCATTTTTCTCAAATCTTGTACTAAGAGTAAACTTTGTTGGAGTTGGCAGATTTGCAATCGCAGTTGGTACCGATTCCGTTATGGGTATTTCAAGATATGTTAAGGTGAATAGAAGAATTGATCTACAGAAAACAAAAACTTTATTGTTAGATTCAAAGGTTTACTATTTGCAAGCTGATGTATGGACAACAGCCGAATCAACAGAAGAAACACTACAAGAAGCATATCGCATAGCAGAAACCACAACAATGGAATTTGTTCATTCCCTGCCACAAATTACTGAATCACTAAAAAACATTGCGACGATGGCAGAATCTGTTGAAAAGAATAATCCAGGTCTATTATCTGAAATTGACGATATTCTAAAATCATAAGGAGCCACTATGAAGGAAATTGCTATTATTTGTAAAGGAAATGAATTGGCATTCGGGAACCCTTTTTTTCGCTTGTGCAGATATGATGAAAATGATGTAACTTTGTTTTGTGATAAATATAAAGATTGTAGTTTCAATATCCATTCCTCTATTGTATTTCAAAAACAAAAAACCGCAGGGAATGTGCTTAAAGTGTTTTTTGGAGAAGCAGAATCAACGTCAAAAGATATTATTTACGACAACTACGGAATCACAATTTCAAGAGCGGAAAACAGCATTATATGTAAAACAAGTTCGAAAAAAATCAATTATGCTGAGTTCTTAACCACAGCTAATAAGTTGCTGGATGATTATCTTGTAAAAGAAACGGAATATGTAAAACAAGTTAACGCCCTTGACCCAAAGTGGATAATACAAAAGTTTGAACCTGTAAAAAAATCTACTTTTTTGAGGAAAAAGAAAGCAAAAGAAACAACTATGCAACAGTATAATTTTATAGCATTGTTACTTTATTCCGAGTTAATCAATAAGTTTATTTGAGGTAATTTGTATGGATAGTATTGAAGAATTAAGATTTGAAATTGATACACAAAATGTACCGGTTGTTGTAAGTGACACATTTAACAAATTGAAGGAATTGAGAGAAAAAGCAGAAGTTTCAATTCAAAAAGCGGAAGATGTTCAAGAAAAAGCACAGGCTGCCGGCGAAAAGTCTGCTGGTGCTTTTAAAAAGAAAGAAGCAATTGCGTCACTTCAATCTGTTACAATTGATTTGGCCGGAGCTCAAATTGCATCCGCAGAAGCGCAACAAGCAATTTTTGATTACCAGCAGGATGTTATCAAACTAATGAAGTTTTTATTAGGGCTCGGTGCATCTAACATTTCGCTAAATAGGAGCATTATTCGAGAACTCGAATTAAGGCTTAAAGGCGCAAGTGAAGAGGAACTTGATGAGTTCGCAAGGCAAGAACTTCTTGGTGTCGTAAAGGAGTTAAAGACACAAGAAGATATGATGAAAAAGCAAATGGATCTTGCCTCACATATTCAGGAACACGATAAAATGCTAGAAGAAATATCAGCTACCGATGAAGCACAAGACGACGAGATTACCAGACAAGCAAAGGTTGATTCCGAACTGGATTTCAGAATTAAGGAAAGCGAGAAAAAAGATTCAGAACAGGATAATGATATTGCAGAGCAAGCAATTAAAGATGCCGAACATGATCAACTTATTGCTATGCTTTCAAAAGAAATTGAACTACTTAAGGGTAATTCATCATCAAATAATATTAAATCAACTATTGCTCTTGCTATATCCATTATTTCAGTTTTGCTAGTAATTTTTCGATTTTTTCTTGAGAAACAATAAAGGTTATACTGTCATTATGTCTTGGTGGAACAAAATAATATGGAGGAATAATAATGGCAATAAAAGCACCAACATCAAACGATACAGAATTAAGCGAGTTAATGAATAGTGTAAAAATCGGAAAAATTCAATTACCTGAGTTTCAGCGTAGCTGGACATGGGACGATAACCGTTTGAGAGGCATTTTGGCAAGTTTGTCACAAGGCTATCCGATGGGTGCCATAATGCAGCTACAATACGGCAACGAGGAAATTAAGTTTAAATACAGAACAATTGAAGGCGTAAAAATACAAGAGGTTATACCGGAATATCTTGCTTTGGATGGTCAGCAACGTCTTACTTCAATATACCGAGCAACTGTATCATCGGAGCCGGTTAACACAAAAACGGACAAAGGTAAGGAGATTTTGCGCTATTATTATTTAGATATTAACCGTTGTTTGGATGAAAGTGCTGACAGAGAAGAAGCGGTTTTGTCAATTCCATCTGATCGAAAAGTGAAAACAAATTTTGACAGAGATATAGTATTGGATATCTCAACACGTGAATTTGAATATGAGCACGAAATGTTTCCGTTGAATATCATTTTTGACAGCAGCGAGCGTGAAGATTGGGCGGATGGCTACAAGGAACACTATCACTATGAAAAACAATATATGGATAAGTATAAAAAATTCCGCAAGGATGTTTTAGATACTATCACATCATATAAATTGCCCGTTATTACTCTTGATAAGACCACACCTCGTGAAGCAGTATGCAAGGTATTTGAAAATGTAAATACAGGTGGTGTTCCTCTTACGGTATTTGAACTTGTTACCGCTATGTTTGCCACATACGAATTTGATTTAAGAAAAGATTGGGAAGATACCCGTAAAATTATCTGGGGAAAAGATGAACCTCTTAATACGGATGTAATGTATGGCGTTGATGAAACCGCCTTCCTGACAACGGTAACGCTTTATACAAGTTATTTTGCGCCTACAATGACAACCTGTAAAAAGAAGGATGTACTGGCACTGGGATTTAATGATTATCAGAATAATAAGGCGGCGGTAATTGAAGGCTACAAAATTGCCCGAAAGTTTTTGTTTAATCAATATGTGTTCAGACAAAGAGATCTTCCTTATACCACTCAGTTGATACCTCTTGCGGCAATTTGTGCTGTCATAGGAAAATCAGTATTTGATCAGCCCAAAACTCAGGCTATTCTTTCAACATGGTTTTGGTGCGGAATCATGGGAGAAATGTACGGCGGAGCTAATGAAACCCGTTATGCAAACGATATTGAAGATGTTGTTGCTGAAATAAAAGGTGAAGAAAGCTTGCAAAGAACAGTCAAAGCATCTTTCTTCTCTGCTACACGCTTGATATCACTGCAAACAAGAAATAGTGCAGCGTATAAAGGTATTATGGCTCTTGTGTACAGGGAACAATGCAGGGATTTCATGAAGGGTACCACAATGGATATCGTTAAGAGCATGGATGAGGCTCCGGATATTCACCATATATTCCCGGAAGCTTATTGCATCAAGCTGGGTTATAAAAAAGAAAAGTGGAATTCAATAATAAATAAGACACCTCTTTTACCAGAGTCAAATCGTTCTATCGGCGGATATGCTCCAAGTACATATTGTAAGAGCATAATGAAAAATGCAGAAATTGATGAAGTAACGCTTAAAGAGCGTGTTGAGTCACATTTGGTCAATTATTCTGCCTTATCCACAGACGACTTTGATGCCTACTTTATTGATCGAGCGAAAAAAATAATGATTGTAATAGAAAAGGCAATGGGTAAGAAAATTGCAGATAAAAGTTCCGAACAGACAATTCAGATTTATGGCTGTTCTTTGGAATAGGTCAATTTCTTTTCGGCGTCAAGAGATATCGCTTATGCACTTTATACATTTGGCTCAAATAATATTTTAACAAACTGACGGTGAGAAATATGTACGAAGCAATTAAAAATTATTGTGAAAACGGAGCACATAACGGCTTGTATCTTATGGATATGCCGACCGGATTCGGAAAGACATATAATGTTATCAAATATATTTTTGATGCTTCAACGCAAAAAGTTAACAAAGACAGGCGTTTCTTTTTTATCACTACACTAAAAAAGAATCTTCCGGTTAAAGATTTAGAAGACCGCTTCAAAGATGCGGGAAAACTAGACCAATTCAAAGAAAAGTTTCTTTTTATTGATTCAAATGTTGATTGTGTTGTTGATCGTCTGAATGACAACATCAAAAAGGCGATTCCTTATGACATTGCAAAAACAGACGAATATAAGGACTTTATCAAAAATGTGGAATATCTCCAAAATGCCGAAACCAAAGCGGAACTCAAGGCTTTTGTTGCAAGTATATCAGATAATCTGAGAATGAAAGCTGAGCCGGCATTCAGAAGAATGATTCAGGCTCTTCTTGCGAAGGAGTATTCTACGGTCGAAAAACGAATATTTGCAATCAAAACAGAAAAACGTTGGCAGTGGTTGGGAGATTTGTATCCTGCTGTTTTTACAAAAGATCGCCAGATTATATTTATGAGCGTAGATAAATTTCTGTCAAGAAATGCAACAATCGTTGAACCGTCATACATGTTCTATAACTCGGATATCATTAATGATGCAATTATTTTTATTGATGAATTTGACCAGACCAAGGATACACTTCTTAAAAATATCATTCAAAACGGATTGCGTGATAAAATAGACTATGTAGAATTGTTTAGTGCGGTTTACTCATCACTGAGCACCAACGCATTTCCGGCTGCATTAACTACTCCGTCACAAAAGCGAAAAAGCGGAAGATACGCTGATCAATCTCTGGACGGGATTGTTGACGGAATTCGTGAAAAAGCAGAAATTATATATAATAATTTTTCGCTTCAGTTCAGTCATCGAACGACGGATGCAGCTGAATCTTTCACTCGCAATTTCTTGTTTCAAGATCATCAATTTCATTCTGTGTTGGATGGCGGCAAGTCTTTTATTACTATCCGTTGTGACGGCAATCAAAAAATCAACGCTATATCTTTTTCAAAAGAAAAACCTGATAATGAAAACAATAATATACAAGTATTGTTGGGAAAACTGCGCGGATTTATTTCGTGGTTCCTCGGAGGCGTAAATATTCTTGCAATTAACTATATGGAGCGAAAGCAGGAAGCACGAAAAGACGGAGATGACGAATTCTCATTTGAGGCGGCTGTTCGTTCTGTGCTCTCTTTATTTCGTCTCAACAACGAGTATATTGATTATTTGACTGCTCAAATACTGATTTCTTCGCATAAAGTTAAAGGCGGCATTGAATCTTCGGAATTTGACTGTTCTTTCTATGAAAAGGGATTCCGGTATTATGCTTTTGAAGATGATACTACTCATGATATGCAGTCAAAGATTATGATGTGTTCATTTACAAATACACCGGAAAAGACTTTGCTGCGATTCTGTGAAAAAGCAAAAGTAATTGGTATTTCCGCAACTGCAACGATTGAAACAGTGGTCGGGAATTATGATCTGGACTATCTGAAAGCTAAAATGCAGTCTGCTTTTGTTCAAATGTCCGAATCGGACCGCTTGCGTTTAAGAAAAGACTTTATTGAAGCGCAGAGTGGGTATAAAATGGTCAATATTAGCAGTGAATTGCTGGGCGAAAAGGATTATAATTCCTATTCTCTGAATTCATGGCTTTCGGTATATGAAAATCGTGAAGTTGCACAGCACATATTTGAACGGGTAGAACGAGAGCAAACTCACCAAAAAGACGGCAATAATTACAACAAAGAGAGATACCTTCGTATTGCTTTAGCATACAAACGATTTATCTGTAACTATGATATAAAATCTTTCCTTTGCGTTTTGACCAAACACCCCAGAAAAGGAGATTATTCTCTCGATTTAAATACGCTATATGAGATTTTCAGATATGTTGTTGCGGAGCATCATCCCGGCTTTGATTATAGAAACTCAGTAGCACTCCTTGATGGTGATGAGTTTGAATCTAAAAAAGGAAATGTCACAAAACGACTTGAAAACGGCGAAAAATTGTTTGTTATCTCTGTCTATCAAACAATAGGCGCCGGACAAAATCTTCAATACAAAGCACCGGAATCCATTAAAGGTTCCCTGATTAGGGTTAACAACAGAAACGGCGATGAAAAAGATTATGATGCTATATATTTGGATAAGCCGACAAATTTGCTTGTGAACTTTTCTGCCGGAGGGGCAATCGAAGAAGATGATTTTGTAAAAGCTCTATTCCAATATGAGTTTCTCCAGGAAGGAGCAGAGCTTTCGTCAGATGAAACTATAAAGCACATCAAAAATGCATTCCGTCATTATATGAGCAACGGAACTGCACAAAAGGAATATGCTCAAAATGCTCATGACAGTAAAAGTGTACGGATGTTATCCACAAGATACATAATTCAGGCAATCGGCAGAATCTGTCGAACCAGTCTGAAAAATAAAAATATTTACATTTTTGCTGATTCCCGCATTTCCGACAGTATTGACATATCTGTTGAAGACAACAGGATACTGAATTACGAATTTCTTGTTCTTTTAAGCAAGATAAAAGAAGGAGAATACAAGAGTCCCGAATTGCGTTCACTTGAACAAAAAGCCAATTTGACATCTGCAAGGATAAATAAAGATATCCGTAATATGTTGGAAGAAGAATGGAACGATAAAAGAATTCAGAAATGGCAAAGCCTGCGTGATCTTGTTCTTCGTAAACCGACTATGGCAAAATCTGAAGTTGATGTCGATTTCGTTGCATGGAATTATTATGTCCAAATGCCGAATAAGAGTAACCGATACTATTATTATCAGCAAGATGACTTCAACAATATTAGTATAAGTTTTATGCCGGATGTAAACCATCCGAGCATTGTATCTGCGGAAGGGGCAAAGCTGACCAGACTAATGCAATTCGGTGAGCTTTATGATTTGTTTAAAAGAAACGGATATGCGACGGAATTTTTACCTAATGATTATTTGATGTCTCCCCCGCTGTGGAACAATGTGTATAAAGGTGCTCTCGGTGAAGTGGTTGGAAGATTTCTGTTTTCAAGAGTGTTGAATGTGCGATTAGATGAGATTTCAGATCCGGATTGTTTTGAACTGTTTGATTTTAAGGTGAGTGATTTGCCGGTTTATGTTGACTTTAAAAACTGGCATGAGTCAACCGATTTTGATTGGAAAAAACAGATTGAAAAAATCGGGCGCAAAGCCGAAAAGTGTGGATGTAAATGTGTAATTATTGCAAATATCATTGCAGATCGTAATTATAAAATATCATCCACGCATAATAATGGGGTCGAAATATTAGTGATTCCTTCATTGTTGTCAGAGAGCCCTGAGCGCACATACAATGCTGAAGCTTGGCAAAAAATCGAGGAGTGTATCGAACATTATGGCAATTAAGACGAACAAGCTTGCCTACCAAATAGACTATGATGAACTTCAAAAACGATATGAGTTTTTTAAAGTCAGCACATCTGATGATTATTTTAAAGGCGGAGCCTCGGCACTTGATGTTCCTTTGCTGGATAACAATGTGCAGTCGGTTTTGTTTGAACGAGGAAATACTTTTTATGTAATGATGTTGTATGCAGAATTAAACAAGGCGCATCTTAGGGATGTACTGCTTTGCAGCGAGGAAGGTAACACCATCAGTTTTGAAAAAGTCAAACCAAATCAACTCGCTGATTCAGTTGTTATTCAGTTATTATTCAATGGTCTGGGCAGCGTTGAAAACGGGATCCTTCGGTTTAACAATCTTACAGGGCATGTGTATTGCTTTCATCCGGAATGGGTGATACACGGTAAGCAGGCATCAGAGGATGTTATTTGGAAGGTTCCTTGCCTTGAAATAAAGATAACAAAAGATTGCTTGATTTCGCTCGATGTACATACATTCACATCAGAACTTTTGAAGAAAAAAATATCTTTTGGTAAAAAGAGATTTGAGGATTATCCGCAGTATGTTTTTTCGGATAGAAATACATTACGCAGGAAACTGAAAGAAGATACCGAAACAGCTTTTATTCAACGCCAAACGGATAACGCAAAGAAAGAAATCACATTTCTGGATATCCAAAACATTGACAGATTCAAGCAGTCCAAAATGGGTGTGTTGCAGGAAGTATTACATCAATTCAATAATAAATATATAGGAAGTGCATCTGTTGCATTATCTGAAGTGGCAGAAAGAAACTGCGTAATGCACCATCGCAAAAATGATCAAATACAAAATGAAACGATAATAAAGTATCTTAACGAGCAGCCGATTTGTATTGTTGATCGGATTAATGACAGCTATTCTGCTGAGTTTTGTCATCAGTTAGTAGGCTTGATTGATGAGAGATACGGAGTCACCGCAAGAATAGGAAAACGCCTTTTAAAACAGGCGTTAAACATCGTTTTGATTCATAACGCAGCATATTACATTGATTCCGAGGATCCTCATAATAAAGATCACAACGTATATGTTGTTCAACATATTACCTTTGAAGATTATGCCGGAAACAGCACCTTTGCTCTGGACACTGTTATTCATGAATTGATGATAAAGCGAGATCTACAACTGCAAAAAATAACTTTATTTGATTGGGCAGCATACAGCTTTGACAAAATATCATTTGGCTTGTGTGAAAGAATAAATGACGCTGACAGATACTTTTTTATGGATATCAGTTCGGATGGTTCTTTCAATATTTCCGAGCAGGAGCTGGATCTTTTTAATATGAACGATTATTACCGTTGCCTTCGCATTTTTGAAGATGCAAAAACAAACGGTGAAAATGTTAAAGGTGTCATTAGAGATTCATCCGGTCAAATGAACATTATTAAAGATACCGGTTTGTTTTCCATACCTGAGATTGATTTAATTTACAGCAAGTTATCTTCCGGCAATACAAAACTACGAGGAAAAGAAAGCCGTGAATCACTTTTTTCTTCTTGCCTCGATATCAAGTCAATTCGTTTTAACTCGGATGACGGCGTTTACTATTTCGTTGGTGATATCGGAGAGGGAATGCGTTGGAGTATTCAGCATGCTGCAAATATCCGCAAGATAGAACGCTGTGAAGATTCGGCAGATATGTTTTCAAATATGTTGCCTCTGATGGATGTTAGCTTTGTGAGAAACGGTCAGCTGACCGTGGTACCATTCCCCTATAAATATATCCGAGAGTGGATAAAGGCAAATATCAAAGATAAGCGAGCATTCAATAGGAAACATAATACGGGCAAGCAAGGCTGACCTAATAGCTTTTGCCTTTTTGCCAGTCTGCATGTGTTTCGACGAGCAAGCAAGGCAAACCTATATAGGTTTTGCAAATGCTTGTTGGTGGCGAAACCCCCAAGCCCCTAAACACATCTGAAATAAATTTCAGAGCAGACGCATCAAAGATGCTCATAGAAATCAAAAATCCGTTGTATGAATTTGATGTTCATGCAGCGGATTTGATGATTTTATAGGATATGATTTCTGAGGCATTATTATTTTGAAACAGGTGTCTCATAATGTTTCATATTTTCTGTGACTCAAATTGTATATTGATACAAAACTGATACAGTCGAAATCATTTTCAAGCAGAAGATTTTTAGCGCAGCAAGCAAGGCAAATGTCCGACAGTTGCACAACTGTTGCCGGAGGCAACAGGCACACATCGGAAAGAGTTTCCGTTGCCCCACGCATCTGCGATGCTTAAAAATCAAACAGTTTATATTGCTACGCCCGGCTCAAATGAAAGAGTTTGAACCGGGTGGATTTTTTTGCTCTTGACAAATTAAAAATGATGTGGTAATATTTGCATAGACGGTTGTCTAATACAGTAATCGAGGTTTACTTATGATTTTCAGAACAGCTGAAAAAAGCAAAATTATTCTGGACTATGTTAATGAATATTACGATGAGAATTACCGCTCACCTTCGCTAAGAGATATTGAAGCCGCTACCGGTATTCCGAGAGCAACGGTAGGACTGTATCTGAATCATTTGCGTGAGGAAGGTGTTATCCGATACGACGGAAAAAAGGAAACAATCATTACGGATTACATCGAAAGTCTTGTGGGAAAGAAAACGGAAAAGCTCAATATTATCGGAAAGGTTGTCTGCGGCAATCCCGTTTCGGAATCGCAGACAAATCTCGGCACGATTGACTTCCCTCTTTCACTTTTGGGCAGCGGAAAATATTTCGTTCTCAAAGCCTACGGCGATTCAATGAACGGCGCCGGAATTGAAGAAGATGACTTTGTAATTGTCCGTCAGCAGGCACACGCAGAGTATGGTCATATTGTGGTTGCCATTGACGATAAAAACGAAAACACATTGAAAAGATATTTGTATGATAACGAATCCGGCAGACCGTATCTGCACCCGGAAAATGAGAAATATCCGGATATATATCCCGATGAAATCTCCATTCAGGGTGTGGCGGTCAAGGTTATAAAGAGCTTGGAGTGATGATATAAGTTGAAGAAAAACGACTATGATGAAGCAATAAAAATTGCAGACGAAATACTTGAATACTATTTCAAAAATCCCGATGAAGCAAACGCACCGTCGCCTCATCATGTAAGTCATTACACACGTTTTGATGATGAAGGAAGATTGGTTGTTTCAAACTCGTCATCGTTCTGGCTTCCGGATATTAAAATTACGGAACAGGTGAAAAATGTCACTTATGTTGTTGATGGAAGTTATGAAGGAAGTGAACTGCTTCACGAAAAGTTTGAACGCATTTTAGTACACGACATTAATGAAAATCCGGAGGACACCGACAATGAATAACTCCGATTTTCTTGATGATATTTCAGTAACCGATATAGAACATATTTTGACAGATGCCGATGAACAAAAGGAGGAACTTTTAATGACATCGGCAAAAGCAACCGCACTTTATTGCCGCTTATCTCAGGAAGATGCTCTCGCAGGAGAATCGAATTCCATATCCAATCAGAAAGAAATACTTGCACAGTACGCTAAAGCAAAAGGTTTTTCAAATCCCGTTTTCTATGTTGACGACGGCTACAGCGGAACCAATTTCAACAGACCCGGTTTTCAGAAAATGGTTTCTGATATGGAAGACGGGAAGATTGCTGATTGCATAACAAAAGACCTGAGCCGATTGGGAAGAAATCAGGCTGAGGTCGGGCTGTATATCAACTTTACTTTTCCGTCATACGGTGTCAGATATATTGCGATATCAGACAATGTTGACACCATCGACCCCAACAGCATCGACAACGATTATGCGGGTATCAGAAACTGGATAAACGAGCTTTATGCCAAAGACACAAGCCGGAAAATCCGCACGGTCAACCGTGTCAAGGGTGAGCGTGGCGAAACATTAACAAGAAACATTCCATACGGATACAAGAAAGACCCGGATGACCCGAAGCATTGGATAGTTGACCCGGAAGCGGCGGAAGTTGTAAAACACATTTTCAATCTTTGCATGGAGGGCAGAGGTACTCTTCAGATAGCAAACCAGTTGGAGAAAGAAGGGCATTACTCTCCCACGGCATATAAATTGAAAAACGGACTGCTGAGCAAAGGCACAATGCCGGATAATCCTTGTCACTGGGATGACGGAACAATCAGAGCCATTCTCAGCCATCGTGAATATACAGGCTGTACCGTTGCATTCAAGACCTACACAAATTCGATATGGGACAAAAAGACAAGAATAACTCCCTTAGAGAATCAGAAGATAACTCCGGACACGCACGAAGCGATTATCTCGCAGGAAGTGTTCGACAAAGTGCAGCAGATTCGTGAGCAGCGGCACAGAAGAACAAAGAGAGGCAAAAGTACAATCTTTTCGGGACTGGTTTACTGTTATGACTGCGGAGCACCTTTGTACTTTTCGGCAGGTAAAGAATCCGACGGCAGCCAGGATTTCTTTGACTGTTCCAAGCACCGTAAAGACAAAAACGACTGCTCTGCGCATTACATTCGTTCCGATATTCTCGAGGAACTTGTTTTTGAACATCTGTCGGCGGTCATATCCTATGTGATTTGTCACGAAGATTATTTCCGTAAATTTATGGAGCAATATCTTGAATCCGGCTCAAAGGAAATGCTGAAGATATGGAAAAAGCAGCTTGACCAAGCGAAAAAGCGTATTGAAGAAATCGACAGATTGTTTATCAAAATCTATGAGGATAATGCAAACGGTAAGTTATCCGATAGCCACTTAAAAATGCTGAGTGAGCGATATGATGAAGAGCAGGAAGAATTGAGAGAAAAGGCATCAAGGCTTCAAATCAGCATTGATGAGCAGGAAGAAAAAGCCGACAATCTCAACAAATTCATAGATACGGCAAAACAATACTGCGAGCTGACCGGACTTGACGGATACATACTGCACGAGCTCATAA
>JAZUIT010000147.1:0-3507 GCA_045642385.1 Acutalibacteraceae bacterium | reverse complement strand
GAAACACCCATCTCCAAAAATCCGGGTTTATTGTACTGGGGTTCGTTTGCCGGGTCTTCAAGGTCAAGACCTTCGTGGGAAAGATGCCATAAATTCTTATCCTTGGAATAATTTGTTTCCCTGTTTATTTTAAGAGGAATATTGTGTGCCTCTGC
The DNA here is from genome assembly GCA_045642385.1 of Acutalibacteraceae bacterium. GTDB lineage: Bacteria > Bacillota > Clostridia > Oscillospirales > Acutalibacteraceae > RGIG2945. The sequence continues at coordinate 3,352 of JAZUIT010000147.1, read as the reverse complement.
ATATTCGATTTCATCCTCACGGGATTTAAATTCCCATGTTCTCCATGGAGCAATAATTTTCATTTCCGGTGCAAAAGCCTTAATGGCAAGCTCGAACCGAACTTGGTCATTGCCCTTACCTGTACAGCCGTGACAGATAGCGTCCGCACCCTCTGCCTTTGCAATCTCAACAATTCTCTTTGCGATAATGGGACGGGCAAAGGAAGTGCCCAAAAGATATTCACCCTCGTATACAGCTCCTGCTTTCATTGTGGGAAAAATATAGTCCTCTATAAATTCTTTTCTCAAATCCTCAATATATAACTTTGAAGCACCTGTTTTCTTTGCTTTTTCTTCAAGTCCGTCAAGCTCCGTACCCTGTCCCACATCACCGGAAACAGCGATAACCTCACAATTATCGTAATTATCCTTGAGCCACTGAATAATAATTGATGTGTCCAATCCGCCCGAATAGGCTAATACTACCTTTTTAATGTCTGACATTTTACTTTCCTCCGAAAATTATAATTATTATGTTTGTAATAATATCACATTTTTTATGCATTTTCAAGTGCATTTTGTATTTTTATGAAATTTGCAAAATTATTTATATGCAAATCCGACTTTTTTCATAACTTTGTCAAGAGTACGCTGTGAAATGCGTGTTGCAATCTCCGCGCCCTTGTCCGCACATTCTTTAAGATATGCTTTATCCTGCATAAGACGGTCAAATTTTTCTCTGATGGGACGAAGCTCCTCGATAACTGCTTCACCTACCTGAACCTTAAAATCGCCGTAGCCTTTTCCTGCAAATTCATTTTCGATTTCCTCATAAGTTTTACCCGTACAGCAGGAATAAATTGACATCAAATTATTTACTCCGTCCTTACCGTCAGCATATCTGACGCAAGCTTCGCTGTCGGTTACCGCACTCTTCATTTTTTTCATAATGGTTTCGGGAGCATCCAACATTGAAATAAAGCCTTTAACATTCGTATCCGACTTGCTCATTTTTTTTGTCGGGTCTTGCAGGGACATAATTTTCGCCCCTGCTTTGCCTATAAACGGTTCGGGCAAAGTGAATACATTTCCGTATATTCCGTTGAAACGGCTTGCAATATCTCTTGCAATTTCAAGGTGCTGTTTCTGGTCAACACCGACAGGCACAAAATCTGCCTGATACAGTAAAATATCCGCCGCCATAAGTACGGGATATGTAAACAAACCGACATTTACATTATCGGAATGGATTTTTGATTTATCCTTAAACTGTGTCATCCTCGACATTTCACCGAACTGTGTATAACAATTCAAAATCCATGCAAGCTGTGCATGAGTGGGAACCTGACTCTGAATAAAAACAATATTTTTTTCCGGGTCAAGACCTATCGCAAGAAGCAGCGCATACATTTCAATTGTGTGCTGACGGAATAATTTCGGGTCCTGTCTTACGGTTATGGCGTGCAAATCCGCAACCGCATAACAGCAATCATAATCATCGCTCATATTTTTCCAGTTTTTAAATGCACCCAGGTAGTTACCCAAGGTGGGCATACCGCTGGACTGAACAGCACTTAAAACTTTTTTTCGTTTTTCTGTATTTTCCATAAATAGTTACACCTCTAAGCTGCCTAATATTTTCATACCCTCAACTATCATTTCATCTGTGGGAGTAGAGAAATTAACTCTGAATGCGTTTGTATAATCATCGGGGTTAATCATAAATGCGTTACCCGGAACAACAGCGACCCTATTTGCAGCGGCTTTCTTGCAAAATTCCGGCATACTGACTTTTTCGGGAAGCTCACACCAGATAAACAAACCGCCCTCAGGTCTTACATAGGTTACCAAGTCGCCCAAATTTTCATCAATGCAATCACACATAAGATTTAATTTTCTTCTGTAAATGCCTCTGATTTTTTCAATATGCTTTTCAAAATCATAATTTGCCATCCAGTCATTTACAAGAATTTGTGAGAACATTGTTGTATGTACATCGGAAGCCTGCTTGCCTACTGTCATTTTGGCAATAAGCTCCTTATGTGCGATAGTGTAACCCACGCGGATACCCGGTGCAAGAATTTTTGAAAATGAGCCGACATAAATAACAATTCCGTCTTCGTCCATACTCTTGATTGTGGGTACATCCTCACCTGCAACTCGCAAATCACCGTACGGGTTGTCCTCCAAAATAATTACATTGTATTTTTTTGCAAGTTCATATACAGCTTTTCTCTTTTCAAGTGAACAGGTAACACCTGCCGGATTTTGAAAATTGGGAATAGTATATAGCATTTTAACATTTTTCTCGGTTTTGAAAACATTTTCAAGCTGTTCAATATTAAGACCGTCCGCCTCAACATCAACGCCCTTTAATTGGCAATTGTATGAACGGAAGCAATTCAAAGAACCGATAAACGAAGGAGCTTCACAAACAACAATATCACCTTCGTTGCAAAGTGACTTTGTTGCAAGGTCAACAACCTGCTGAGCACCGGAGGTGATAATGATATTATCAAACTCTCTGCCGATGTTTTTCTTTTCTTTCATATGAGTGGAAAGTCTTTCACGCAAGGGCGCATAACCGTCCGTTACACCGTACTGCAAAGCATCAATGGGATGTGTTTTAAAAATATCCTCTGAAATTTTTCTGACTTCCTCAACGGGAAACGCATCCGGAGCAGGATTTCCTGCGGCAAAGGGGATTGTGTCAGTCCCTGAGGTGGCTTTCAAAATTTCTCTGATAGCCGAGGGTTTAAGTGCCGAAATACGATTTGAAAAATTATAGTCCATCTAAATCACCTTTTAACAACATATTACAATACAGTATAACACTTTTTTTCCGACCTTTCAACAAAAAAATGTTGATTTTTTATTGTTTTTATTTTGTAAAAGTGGTATTATATATGTTAGTTTATAATTTGAAAGGTTTTTATATGAAAAAAATCCGTATTTTTGCATTGGTTTTTGCATTGATAATTGTTCTTTCAACGGTGGCAAATGCAGTCAGCTCAGACAAAAACGGTAAACTGATATGTGTGGCGGACGGCGGTTACTGTGAAAAATATGAAAAAAATTCTCCGGAAGCCATTGAAGCCGCCTGTGATTTGGGTGTGGATATGGTGTCCGTTGATGTTAAGAAAATCTTCGGCGGCGAGCTGGTGCTGGATGAAAAAAACGAAACACCGCTGAGATATGTTATTGAGGATTATTCCGACAGGATAATTTTTGTTGTCAACAATGCACAGATTTACAAAGACGATATTTTCCGGATTATCAACGAAACAAATACCTTTGACAGAGTAATTTTAAGAATCGAAAGAAATTACAAGGATATCGCATCTTGGCTGAAAGAAAAAGAAGGTTACAATTT
>JAZUIT010000146.1:0-5051 GCA_045642385.1 Acutalibacteraceae bacterium | reverse complement strand
CGCTTAAAACAACTTCACACATTTCGGGAAATAAAGTCATTATATCAATCTTCATTTTCAAAAATACCTCTCAAAGGACGGATTTTTATAACTCCCGTGTCAACATCAACACTTGATACAACATCTTTAATCGCAGGAATTAAGTATTCTTTACCGTCATTTGTAATATGCCATACATCATTTGCACCGGTGCGACTTACATCTGTCAATATACCGTAGATTTTATCATTATCTGCATCATACACAGTACAATCAATGAGGTCGGCTATAAAATAACCGTCATTAAGATTAATATCTTTTCTTTGAATATATAAAATTTTACCCTTTAATTTCAAAGCTTCGTCCATATCGTCAATTCCCTGAAATTTAATCAGCACAACATTGCCGTGAGGGCGGACTGAAACAGCTTGAATTTTTTGGGTACAGGCTTCATCAAAATAAAAATTCTTAAATTTTTTAAGAAATTCGGGACTATCACTCCATGGATTTACACGCAATTCTCCACGAACACCGTGAGTCCCTACAATTTCACCGATTTCAAGATAATTTTTTCTCATATTTTTCCTTTTCTTGTAAGATATAATCAGATAAAAACGAATAGAATCAACTTTCTTGTCCCGAAGATTATATTTGAGATATATCAAGGGGCAAAAAAGTTGATAGAAAAAACAATAAAATTTTAAATCAAATAATGTCTTTTCGATCTATTCGTTTTTAAAACTTTCCATAAAAAAGGCGGTGTAATTGATTTTACACCGCCTCTTTTATCAGTCGATTTCTACTGAAATTTTCTCGTTGTTACGCGTTGCTGCTGAACGCATAACAGTACGGATAGCCTTGGCAATCCTACCTTGCTTTCCGATTACTCTACCTTTATCGCTGTCTGCGACATTAAGGTGGTATACTATTATACCTTCTTCGTTTGCTTCGTCAACTGTTACGTTAACTGCGGATGGGTCGTCAACAAGTCCCTGTGCAATTGCTACTAATAAATCCTTCATAGCTTGACTATCCTTTCTTAACTTTTTTACCATTTCTCCGAAAAATTTTCGGTAATAGTTTCTTAATCCTAAAATAAATAATTATTGAGCAGCTTTCTTAATCAAAGCTTTTACAGTATCTGTGGGAAGAGCACCCTTCTTCATCCATTCATCAGCCTTTGCTGTATCAATCTTAATAGTTGCAGGCTCAGTTGTCGGATCATAGTAACCGATTTCTTCAATAAATCTTCCATCTCTGGGATATCTTGAATCTGCTACAACTACACGATAAAAAGGTGCCTTCTTTGCGCCCATGCGGCGCAATCTGATTTTAACTGCCATTTTAATAACCTCCAAAAAATGTAAAAATTTTAATAAACTAACTTAAATTCCGAATCCTTTAAGATTTCCTATATCTCTCATTCGGCGGCGGCGTTTTCCGGGCTTCGGACCCATTTGCTTAAACATCTTCTGCATCTGTTTATACTGCGAAAGAAGCTTGTTAACCGCTTCAACATCCTGTCCGCAACCTGCCGCAATTCTGCGTTTTCTTGACAAATTGATAATATCCGGATTTTGGCGTTCATCCTTAGTCATTGAAAGAATTACAGCCTGCAAACGGTCAAACTGACGCTCATCAATATCCACATTGTCAAGCTTGTTTCCAATCCCAGGAACTAATTTTAATGTATCCTTAATGGAACCCATTTTCCTGAACTCTTTAAGCTGTTCCAATAAATCATCAAGGTCAAATTTATTTTTTTTCAGCTTCTTTTCAAGCTCAACAGCCTTTTTTTCATCAAATGTCTGCTCGGCTTTTTCGATAAGCGAAAGCATATCACCCATTCCGAGTATCCTGGATGCCATACGATCGGGATGAAATACATCCAAATCCGTAAGCTTTTCACCGACACCGACAAAAACAATCGGCTTTCCGGTAACTGCCTTCGCCGAAAGTGCGGCACCGCCTCTTGTATCGCCGTCAAGCTTTGTAAGTACAAGACCGTCAATTCCCAATGCATCGTTAAATGCCGTGGCAACATTGACCGCATCCTGACCTGTCATTGAGTCGACAACAAGCAAAATTTCATGCGGACGAATTTCAGACTTGATGTTTTTAAGCTCATTCATAAGCTCTTCATCAATGTGAAGACGACCTGCCGTATCAAGGAAAACATAATCATAGCCCTGGTCTTTTGCTAATTTAATAGCCGCCTTAGCTATGTCAACGGGATTTGCAGTTCCCATTTCAAAAACCGGAACATTTACCTGCTCACCCACAACCTGCAACTGTGTAATCGCAGCAGGACGGTATATATCACAAGCAACCAACAGGGGTCTGTGTCCCTGCCGTCTTAACATACCGGCAATCTTTGCACAGTGAGTGGTTTTACCGGAACCCTGCAAACCGCAAAGCATCACCACAGTAGGCGGATGGTTAGCAACCGGAAGTCTGGCTTGGGTACCGCCCATGAGCTCGCAAAGCTCCTCATTTACTATTTTTATTACCATTTGTGCCGGAGTCAGGCTTTCCATAACCTGTTCACCGATAGCACGCTCTGTAACCTTTTGTGTGAAATCCTTAGCAACCTTATAACTTACATCAGCTTCAAGAAGTGCTAACCGCACCTCACGCATTGCACTTTTAACATCGCTTTCCGTCAAAGTTCCTTTGCTTTTAAGCTTTTTAAATGCGTTACTCAGTTTTTCGGATAAACCTTCAAATGCCAATTATATCAATCCCCGTTTAATCTGTAAGTGATTGTGCTACTGCCTTAATCTTAACCACGGTATCGTTAATTTCTCTTGACAGAGCCGTATTCATGTTAATCTCACTGATTTCATCAGCATATTTCAAAATTTCGTTAAGTGAATTTTTAACACTTTCAAAACGCTTAACAATACCGAGCTTTTCTTCCATATCAAAAAGAAGGTTTTGGGAACGCTGTATAGCGTCTCTTACACCCTGACGGGTGATACCCTCATTCTCGGCAATTTCCGATAAGGAAAGGTCATCATCAAAATAGTATCTGAGGAAGGAACGCTGTTTTTCGGTCAACATTTCGCCGTAAAAATCAAGTAGCATGGAAACTTCAAGATTTTTTGACATACCTTTGTCCCTCCAACATAGAATTTGTAAAGTAAAATCTCTTTACAGGCACATATTATACATTAATCTTTCCGGTCTGTCAAGTACTGTTTTAAATTATTTTTTGAACATTTTATACACATTTAATATTCAAATTGTGTTAATACAAAATTTTTGTCAATACCTTGTATTTTTAATTTTAATAAACACAATATATAAAAATTTTATCAACATTTTCAACAATTCTAATGTCAATAACTTTTTTTAAAAAAATTTTTTATATAGTAAATTTTATTTTTTGATAGAAATATGTAAAAGTTTATGGTACAATGACATAGGGTGAGGAATATGTTAAAAGTAAAAAAAATAAAAGAAAATGCAATTTTACCGAAAAGAGCAACCGAAGGTAGTGCAGGCGCAGATTTGTACGCCTGTATTGAAAACCCTGTTACATTAATGTCCGGAGAACATGCTGTTATTCCCACGGGTATTGCCATAGCTGTTGAAAAGGGATATGCCGCTTTAATTTATGCAAGAAGCGGTCTTGCAATAAAACACGGTATCGGACTTTTAAACGCAGTAGGTGTTGTTGATTCAGATTACAGGGGCGAAGTTTGTGTCGGTATTATAAATCAATTTAGTGAAGAATATACCATTGAACCCGGTGAAAGAATTGCTCAGCTTGTTATTACACCGGTTATTACGGAAGAAATAGTTGAATGTGAAAGCCTCGATACCACTATAAGAGGTGAAGGCGGCTTCGGTTCAACAGGAAAAAAATAAAGAGGTATTATTTATGAAAAAATTTTTATGTATAATTTTAGCAATAATAGTTATTGTCGTTCCTCTTTCGGTAAGCACTTATGCATATTCATTTAATTTACAGAACCGTGAATTAAACTGCAAAAATGCAATCGTTATGGATGCAGACAGCGGAAGAGTAATTTATTCAAAAAATGCTGACGCAAAGGTCGCAATGGCATCATTAACGAAAATTATGACTGCCGTAATTGTTTTGGAAAACTGTGAAAATCTTAATGAAAAACTGACTGTTACCGAAAATGATTTGGAACCCATCGAAAATCAGGACTTAGTTGTTGCAAATTTAGTAGCCGGGGAAGAAATTTCAGTAAAAGATTTACTTGCGTGCCTTCTTATTCCGTCCGCTGCGGATGCGGCAATGGTTTTGGCTTCACATTTCGGAACAACTGTTGAAAAATTTGTATTTATGATGAATGCAAAAGCAAAGTTATTAAATTTAAAAAATACACATTTTACTAATCCTCACGGTATGGATGCAGAAAATCATTATTCGACAGCAAGAGATATGGCTGTTTTAACAAAATACGCACACAATGTCAACGGTTTTTCAAGTTTAGTTTCAAATTATGTTTATGTTGTTCCGCAAACAAATAAAAGCGAAAGAAGAATTTTAAAAACCACAAATTTTCTTATAATTCCAAATAATGAATTTTATTATAATTACGCAAAAGGTACAAAAACAGGTTATACCGATAATGCCGGAAGATGCCTTGTTACTTATGCAGAAAAAAATAATACCCGGCTGATTTGCGTTGTATTAGGTTGCGATATTTATGATGAAAATTGGATGTTGTCAACGGAATATTTTTCCGATACAATTTATCTTCTTGAAAAAATGTTTTCACTATATTCAAATAAACTAATCTATAAAAAATCCGAAGTAATAAAAACAATTAAAGCAAAAAGCTTCGGAATAAGCGGTAATACAAATGCCGTGACTAATGAAAATATTTATTATATTTTAAGCAATAATGAAAATGTTGAAAAAATAATCACGCTTAAAAATGAAAAAATAAAAGGTTCGGTTAAAAAAGGTGAAAAATTAGGAAAAATAACACTTAAACTTAATAATAAAAACATCGGTGAATATAATTTAGTAGCATCAGATGATGTTAATTTCAGTTTTATAAGAGCTTTATTTGATATACTTTTTTACATAA
>JAZUIT010000145.1:0-3626 GCA_045642385.1 Acutalibacteraceae bacterium | reverse complement strand
AAAAATATATACTATTATACCATTTTCGTTTTGCTATTACAATAATATTGCAAAAAAATGTTAAAGTTTTACAAAAAAAGCAATAAATTATATTTAAGCACCACATATTAATAAAAATATGTTGACATTTTTGTTGTTTATGTTAAAATTATATTGTATTAAAGGAGGTAATTCATTATGTTGGTGAAAATATTTTCTATAATATTGTCAGTGCTGACAGCTTTGTTCGGCATTACCCCGGTATCTTTTAAAAAGGAAGCTGTCGTTGCAAAGGAATCAACGGTAGTTACAAATGAGAAAAAAAATGATAATGCGGAGGACTTTTCTCAAACTGCTGCGCAGGTTGACGGCGAATCGTCTTCCTCTGAAAGACGAGCGGATTATGATGTTTTGGATATGTATTATGCAAAATATGAAGCTTGCCTTAAACATAAGGATATTTATACAAAGGAGTCCTTCGAGGAGCTTGAAAAAGTCGTAAATTCTATTGATTGGAATGTAATGATTCCCGAGAGCGAGGCAGAAGAGGAATATCCGCTTAGTCAGGTTTTGGTGGATGTTGCTGCTGTCAAGCTTCTTGATGCTATTCACGGTCTTCAGTATGAATCGTTTTCCATAACATTCCATGCAAATAACGGCTCGGATGCGGACGATGTTATTGTAAATATTATATACGGTGAAGAAACAAGCTATTATATACCGTCAACACCTGTTAATGTCGGATATGTTTTTTGCGGCTGGTACGATGATGACGGTACCTTTGAGCATTTGCACAATTTCGGTAAAATGAAAGGCAACTGTGATGTTTATGCAAAATGGGAGCTTGCCCATAGTGCAGATGAGGTTAATATAACGGTTGTCGGCGGTGCAACATATATGAGAATTAACGGTCAGCCGGAGGAATTCGGCGGTGCATTGATATTAAAATCATATCCCGTCGGCACAAGAATATCTTTAAGAGCCGCTCCGAACGATGACGGTATTTTCCTCTATTGGTATGACGAAAATGACAGGATTGTATCAACCGATGAGGAATATGATTTTATAGTGGAAACCGATATCAATCTCCATGCCCAATATACTACTAATTCCCCAGATTACAGCAGAGTTGTTTTTGTTGACAGGGATAACAGAATAGTAAGTTCAAAATATGTCAAAAGCGGAACAGCCGTTGATGCACCGAATATCAGAGCTAATTACCATACCGGATATTTGTTCGACCATTGGGACAGAGATTTAAGCTGTGTTACGGAGCCTATGATTGTCAGAGCAGTGTACTGCAAAACAGGCTTGTATTACAATATTGTTGCAGAAGGCGGCGTCATTGAAAATAAGTCCGATGATGATATGTATGCATACGATGAGGAAATAACCGTTAAGGCTGACGAAATGACAGCGGAAGGAAAGTTTTTTGCAGGCTGGTCCGATGACGGTGGCAAGACGATTATTTCCGACAAAAAGATATATTCTTTCCGTGCTTGCAGAGATACGGTTCTTGAAGCAATATACGGCGACATACCTGTTGAATCAGATGCATTTATTACAATAAAGGGAGAAAACCTTGCTGACGGCAAAATAAGATTTATGACAGAAAGGTCATTGCCCGACGGTTGCCGTCTTGCAGAGTCCGGAATTTTGATAACGAATAATCCGACGACGGTTAGTGAGAATAAATTGAATCTTGATATGTTTCCTTATTATTCCGATATAAAAGTAGGAAAGACTGTTGACCGTTCACCTGACGGACAGTACGCTGTGGTTATTTCCGCATTTGAGAGCGGAACATATTGTGCGGTCGGATATATTGTTTATATTGATACCGATGGTGCTGTACATACGCAATATTCCGAAATAGCACAGTTGACTGTCAGCGATTTATAAATGTAAGGTTGATTATATTTTTGGCTTCTGTCATTACTGCTTTATTTGATTGACGAGTAAAAGTATAAGTGATATAATATTATCAGTTTCAGACGCTCGTTTGTTTGAACGGGTGTCTGTTTTTTCAATATTTAAAAAAGGGGATAACAAATGAATAATCAGACAGTATTGATTATTGATTTTGGAGGGCAAAATAAAGAACTGATTGCCAGACGGGTGAGAGAATGCAGCGTGTTTTCAATCGTCAGAGCGAATGATATTACAATTGAAGAAATCGAAGAAATATCACCCATAGGTATTATTATTACAGGCGGAACAAACAGTATTTGTAAGAGTGATTTACAATACTTTAACAAAGAAATTCTTAATATGGGTATACCGGTTTTGGGAATAGGTTACGGCTGTTATCTCGTTGTGTCGGCATCCGGCGGAAGTGTAGAGCCGTACAAAGCATCCTATACAGAAAGAACCAGGATAAATGTAAATACAAAGTCAAGACTGTTCAATAAAGTGGATGCTGAGCAACGCGGATTGATGAACTTATCCGGTAAAATTGCAGAATTACCTCAGGGCTTCAAATCTGTTGCAACAGCCGACGGTTGCGAGTTTGCGTCAATAGAAAATGTTGAACGAAATTTATACGGAGTTTTGTTTTATCCTGAGCTTACAAGTATGTCTGACGGGACGAAAATTATAAAAAATTTTCTGTTCAATATCTGTGATGCCAAAGGCGATTATAATATCAATAAGCTTAAAAACGAACTGATTAAAAACATTCGTGAAAAAGTCGGTAATAAACATATTTTGCTTGCGTTGTCCGGCGGTGTTGATTCAACCGTATGTGCGTTATTATTATCGGAAGCAGTACCCGGACAGGTGCACTGTGTATTTATTGACCATGGGCTTTTGCGCAAAACCGAGGCAGACAAGATAGAAGAGGCATTTTTAAACAAGAAATTTGACATTATAAGGGTGAATGCAAGAGAACAGTTTCTTAATGCATTAAAAGGTGTATTTGATCCTGATGAAAAAAGGAGAATAATAGGTTATAATTTTATTAAAATATTTCAGGGGGAAGCTCAGAAGCTTAAAAATATAAGCTTTTTGGCACAGGGAACGATTTATTCCGATGTGCTTGAAACGGGTGCAAGAAGAATTGCAAGGTTTAAAAATTATCATGATGAGAGCGGTTTTCCGAAATATCTCGGTTTTGAAGGTGTAATTGAACCGTTCAGAAATTTGTTTAAGGATGAAGTAAGGGTTATCGGTCGGCAACTTGGACTTACGAAAACGGTAGTTGAAAGACAACCTTTCCCAGGTCCCGGCTTGGGTATCAGGATTGTTGGGGAAATTACCGAAGAGAAAATAAGAATTTTGCAGGAAGCGGATGCCATTTTCAGAGAGGAAATAAAAAAGCACTTTGTTAAGGCAGACCAGTATTTTGCAGTTCTTACAGATACATATTCATCAAGATTTGGCTGTGACGGCGAAAACTGTGATTATACGATTGCGCTGAGGGCAATAAGAACGACAGATTTTATGACCTGTGAGTATGCTCCAATAGCACACAGAATATTAAACGTTATTGCAACACGAATTATTGACGAAGTTAACGGGGTCGGAAGAGTGGTATATGATATTACCGGAAAGCCTCAGTCTACAATTGAATGGTGCTGATAAAAAGCCGCACATTTTCATTGCTTTGAAAATGTTCCGCTTAGTTTTTAACGGTTCGGAGAATAAAT
>JAZUIT010000144.1:0-28051 GCA_045642385.1 Acutalibacteraceae bacterium | reverse complement strand
CAAGAGATTGGAACCACGGTGTGTTTGTAGGTTCAATTATGGCTTCCGAAACAACTGCGGCAGCAGCCGGTGCAGTCGGGGTTGTTCGCCGTGACCCCATGGCTATGCTTCCCTTCTGCGGATATGATATGGCTGATTACTGGCAGCATTGGATTGATATCGGCGCTACTCTTGACGAGGATAAGGCTCCCAAGATTTTCAATGTAAACTGGTTCAGAAAAGATGATGAAGGTAACTTTATGTGGCCCGGCTACGGTGATAACCTCCGTGTTCTTGAATGGATTATCAACCGTTGCGAAAATAAGGTTGACGCTAAGGAAACAGCTATCGGTTATCTTCCCAATGCAGAGGATATTAACCTTGAAGGTATCGAGGATGTTACAATCGAGTCATTGAACAAAATCCTTGATGTTGATAAAGCTCTCTGGGCTGACGAAGCTGACGGCATCGCAGAGTTCTACACCAAGTTTGGTGATAAACTCCCGGCAACACTCAAAGCCGAGCTTGAAACATTAAAGAATAACCTTAAATAAGATATAAAATATTTTATCCCGATGGAATAAACTTCCACCGGGATTTTTCATTAAAATACGGATATTCTTATTGACATAAAATTTTTATTATGTTAAGATTTTTTTGTTACTTATATACTTGGAGCGTCTAAATTAAAGATGAAAAATGAAGCAGATTTTACAAAAGGAAAAATATTATTACCGCTTATTAAATTTGTTATACCCGTATTTTTTGCAATGCTGTTGCAAGCTCTTTACGGTGCTGTTGATTTGCTGATTGTAGGAAAGTTTGCTCAGTCAGCCGATGTTTCCGCCGTTTCCACAGGCTCACAGATTATGCACACAATAACCGACCTGATCGTAAGCTTTGCAATGGGTACAACAATCCTCCTCGGACAAAAAATAGGCGAAGGAAACAAAAAAGACGGTGGAAAAGTTATAGGCGCAAGTATCTGCCTGTTTTCCGCAATAGCTTTGGTGTTTACGGTGTGTATCCCGTTACTGTCAAATCCAATAGCAAAACTTATGAACGCACCCGTGGATGCATTCGGACAAACTGTGTCCTATGTTCGTATATGCGGATTCGGTTCGGTTTTTATTATTTTTTATAATTTAATAGGAAGTATTTTCAGAGGGCTGGGAGATTCAAAAACTCCGCTTATTACCGTTTTAATTGCCTGCGTATGCAATATTGCCGGTGACCTCCTGCTTGTTGCTGTATTTAATATGGGTGCTGCCGGTGCCGCCGCCGCAACGGTATTTTCTCAGGCTGTCAGTGTGCTGATTTCCTATCTTATCATCAGAAAAAAAGATTTGCCCTTTGAGTTCACAAAAAAGCACCTGAGATTTGAAAAAAAGAATATTAAAAAAATTACTGCGCTGGGAATACCGATTGCTTTGCAGGATTTTCTCGTCAGCATATCATTTTTGGTAATTCTCGCAATAGTAAACAATTTAGGACTGATTGCTTCCGCCGGCATTGGTGTTGCCGAAAAGGTTTGTATGTTTATAATGCTTATACCCCTTTCTTTTATGCAGTCTATGGCTGCATTTGTAGCACAGAATATCGGAGCAAACAAATTCGACCGTGCAAAAAAAGCACTTCTTTATGCTGTCGGTGTTTCACTTTTCATTTCTGTATTTATGTTCCTGTTGGGATTCTTCAAAGGTGATTTATTAGCTTCAATATTTTCAAATGATATTGCCGTTATCATGGCAGGGGCAGATTATCTGAAAGCTTATGCGGTTGACTGTTTATTCACCTGTTTCCTGTTTTGCTATATCGGATTTTTCAACGGCGTAGGTATGACACGGTTTGTTATGGTTCAGGGAATAATAGGTGCCTTTCTGATAAGGATTCCGGTATCTTTCTTTATGAGTAAATTAACTCCCGTTTCACTTTTTAAAATCGGTCTTGCTACCCCCTGTTCAACTGTAATTCAAATAATTTTGTGTACAATATGCTTTATCGTGTGCAATAAAAAATATACAAAACGAAACATTTGAAATAAAGCAAATATCATAACACAAAACGAACTGCAGCCTTTTGCTATAAGATTGCAGTCCGGTTTTATATTATTATTTTCCGAATTTTTTATTTGGGGATAACCGCTACCAAATCAGTACTTGCGGATTCAAAGCTGAAAGAACAAGTCGAAAGAAGCACTAAATTATAAGTATTTGTATCAATTTTGCTTAAATCTGTTCCTGTTTCGCTGTAAAAATTCTTAATATAATCTTCGGATAATTTATTTTTCGGCAGATTATATATTTCGGAATTTTTGGTTATTTCAAAGCAGTTAAGAATTTTTGCAGTAATTGTTTTATCCGGAGTGTATATTTTGAATGTACCGTTATTCTTTATTAAACTCTTATCGAGAAATCTTCCCAATTTAGCAAACATTGAGCCGTCTTTCATACAATGACCGTAAATTACGGTAACAGGTGACGAAAAATCATTTTTGCATCGCTCGTCAATAAAAATACTACCGCAAAAGTTATATGTTCCATCGGGCAAGTGATGAAGATACGCATCGTTGTTTTCACCCTGCAAAATCGGATAGCTCACCGTTATTGCAGGAATATCAATCCAACCGCAAATATCCGCATTTATTTTTTTCAGTTTGTCAAAATCAACTGTTTTTTCGTTACTCTTATTTATGCTGCTTTTTTCTTCCGTTTTTATACACTTTTCCGCCTGCTGTGAATAAAATTTTTCAGAAATATCATATTCACGGTTTATTACAAATATCTTATATCCTGAAAAAAGGCAGACACACACACCAGCAATAAGAATAACTATTGCAACAATTTTCTTTTTCATCTCTATTACCTATAACAAAAACGCATTTTCGACTTAAACATCAGAAAATGCGTTTTAATTAATTTCTTCAAAATCTTTTTTCTTTGCCACAAGCACTATGCCTGCTCCCACCACAAATACAAAACCTATTGCAAATAATCCAATCCACATCTGCATTCGGTTATTATCACCTGTATATGGTGTATCACCGTTATCTACATCTTCTATTACTTTCTCAGTCGTTTTTTCTGTTACCTTTGTTACTTTTGTAATATCCTCGGTTTTGGTTGTCGCCTCGGTTGTTACCTCGGTTATAATTTCTTTATAGATATTTTCAAAGACAATGCAATCCTGCTTTTCATCAATTCCGCCTTTATAAACCTTTGCGGCAATATCAAAATCATAGGAGTCTTCAGCATAGAACACCGTAACAGTCAGATAATAAACTGTATCATCATATATGCAATCCGCATTTTCACCCTTTTGTTGGGTTACTATATAATTGTAAATTCCTGCTCTGTCGAAAACAAGACCTTCAAAATTCGCCTTACCCTCGCCATTGACATTACAGATGATTTCCTCACCGGTATCAACAGATCTGAGTATCAGCACATAGTTTTCCGGGCTTTCGGGAACTGCTCCTCCGAGCTTTACTTCTGCTCCGATATTTACCGAAACAGGCTCAGCCGCAAATGCAGTTACACCACACAGGCAACACACAAGCAAGGCAAAGATTATGCAAAGTACACGATTAAATTTTCTTTTCATAAAATTCACCCTCCTTTTCGGTAATTTTATCTGTTATGATTTCAGAAACATCTGAGCTAACAAAACCGTCCGCGCATTTGTAAACTCTGTTGAACAAGTAGACAAAGCGACTATCTGAGAAGACGGTTCCGATATTATTTGGTCAACCACCGCTTTATCATAAAATAGTGACCACTCGTTTATACTTTGAACAATATTATCTACATACTTGCCGTTATCCGGATTAAATATTATTTCGTTTCCGTCCGGGACAACCAGCACAGCAAAAATTTTCAGTTTAAACTTCTTTTCCGGGGTTATCAAAACGCCGGTTTTATTTTCTGTAAAAAATTCCTTTTTCTTAAACTTATCAATATCGCCAAACATTTTACTGCTCGACATATGGTGACCGTACACAATTGAATATGAATCGGAAAAATCTTTTGCACACCGATAATCTAAAAATACACTTCCTGCAAGAGAAAAATCTCCGTAAACATCCGTGTTAATATAGGTCATATTGTCCTCACCCTGCAATACGGGATAATCAATATTCGTATTGTCGATGGTGAGCCATGCACAGACATCTTTATTGATGCCACGCAATTCTTCAAAAGAAAGCTTTAAGTTTTTTTTATCGCTGTTTACATTAGGTTTGAACTGCAACAAATCAGCCTGAACATTGTCCGCTTTGTTATACACCCTGTAATTATCCCATAGAGAATAACCGGCATACAGTCCAACAAGAAGCAAGATAATAACAATAACAGTACTTACCAGGGAATTTACGGCTTTTAAAATCTTTTTTGAAAATTCCATTTCCGCCTCTCCCCGAGCAATTGACAACCAAGTCCACACATACAAGGTCAATCAATTTTATTTCCTGTCCCGCAGAGCAGTCAGACTGCTCTGCGGATATATAATTTTAGGAAAATAAATTGTTTTTAACTATTAATATTCTTCTGACTTGCGCTTTTTAATAATGTATACTCCAACTGCTGCGATAACTATTGCAACAACAATTGCATAAGGAAGGTAATCAAGGAAAACGCCTGTATCCGGAACATCAATGCCGTTTGCGTTAGTGATACCGACTGCAATTGAGGGAGCAGCTACTGTCTGAGCAGAGATACCAGTTGTACCCTGTGCAGGAGTATATGTTTCACCGTCCAAGGTATATGTGGTTGTGTAACCGTCTTCCGAATAATCATTTTCAGCTACCGAATATGTTACACCGTAAGGAACATTATCAAATGTAACGGTTTCGCCATGCTTAACTGTGATTGTTGCTGAACCCTTATAAGTTGAATCTTCGAGTCCCTTTGTAAGTGTAACAGTCTTATCAGTACCGTCAGTATACTTGATGGGAGCTGCTAATTCTTTTGCAGACTCAAAGTTTACAACAACGGTGAAATCAGCACTCTTATCACCCATGTTACCGGTAACAGACTTACTGATACTGAGACCCTTGTTTGAGCCACTGGGGTCAAAAGAAGCTGCCTTATAGATGTTTGTGAATGTTGCGCCTGCTTCTGAAGTATCCTCTGTCTTCTCATACTTCTGAGTATCCACATTCTTCTTACCGCCGTTAACCTTGCCTTCGTCATAAGTTATAACAGTCTTAACGGTAAATTCGCCGGGTTTTTCGCCTGCAAGAACATACAAAGTAAGCACTGCAACCGTCTCATCATAGGTCATACCTGCATAATCATGTGCAGGAGTCTCCGTGATATTGTAGGTGTAAACACCGGCTTTTTTAAGGCTTGAACCGTTTACTGTAAATTCAGCAAACTGTACATCCTCCTGATTTGAGCTTTCTGCAAATGCAAGTGCGACACTTTTTGAAGCAAATGTCGGAACATTTTCAGCTTTGTTTGTGCAATCGCTAATTGCAATTGTGAAAGTTTCTGCGGGTTTAACTGTGCCGGCGTTTTCTGCCGGATAGTTGTAATAAACGGGAACATTGAATGTCGTATCTGCATTATCAGCAAATGCAACCATTCCCAGCGCAAGCACCATGACAAGTGCGAGTGCTACTGATACAACCTTTTTCATATTTTTTTCCTCCTAAAATAAGTGCTTTTATGTGAACCTCTGTGTGTGCAGAGGTGACATACTAAATTCCGCGGCGACGCAAAATCGTAATAACCTTACCCTTTATGTCGCTCATTTCGACAGCTCCGAAATCTCTGCTGTCCTGACAATTTGTACGATAATCGCAAAGAATGAAGCATTTACCCTTTGGAACAATCAGTTTAAAATCACTTTGTGTTCTCGGATAAGTGGGATAAAGTATTTCATTCTGTTGTCTTGTACCGTTGACATACAAGAAACCCTGTTTACTTATAACCACACTGTCACTTTCAAATGCGACTATCCTGCCTGCAATTTTTTTGCCTTTTTGTTCAAATATCACGGCATCATCTTTTTCATATTTCTTTTGCAGGCGATAAGCAATCATCAAGTCCCCATCTTTAATCGCAGGGAAATTTGACATTCCGTTCGCCCGGCAAACAAGAAATACGAAGCTTAATAAGAGCCATACCACAAGAACAACGATTAAAACTCGTTTAAAAAGGTCTTTATAACCTGCCTTAATATTTAAGTCAGCCCTTCTTTTACGAATCACCATATCGGGGGTAACACGCCGCAACGGTTTTTCAGACATCTTCAACATCTCCCGGATTTGCCGCCTGCAACAGTGCATCATATCTGGCTCTTTCAGCAATCAGAGCATTACTGTAAAGATTGTTAAGCTCATCAATTTTCTTCCAGACATCCCGTTCATCAACACCACCGAAAAGCTTTTTTTTGAACCTTACTTTTTTAAGCCATTCCGTGACATTTTCAAGGCAATAATTTTCCTTCAAACTGTTTTCATCTTTTTCACTCATAACTTATACCGTAAATCGGTCAAAACACGATTTTCTTCTTTTAACAATCAGTACGGCTGCGCCTGATGCAACAAACGCGAGCATCAAAACATAGGGCAGACAATCCAAGGTTACACCTACATCAACAGTAACTTCTTTGTTATGCCGGAACTCAACTACTGTATCTCCTTCAACGGTAAACTTATAAACGCCGTTATCCGGATTCAACGGTTTGCCGTCAACCAATACTGTTGTTGTGTACCCGTCACTGTTCTTTGCCGAAATAACAAAGACCGAACCGTAATCAACACTTTCAATGACTTTATCTTCACCGTGCTTTAAGGCTTCGGATAACTCCTGCTCCTTTGCTCCGCTCATATATGAACCTTCAAACAGGAAATCCATATCTTTATCTCCGAAGTTACCGCTTACCGTATTTTTAAGTGTTACCTTTGAAACATCGGGGGTTAACTTGTTATTAGTTATCGTAATTTCCATACCGGGCTTAACAGAAAATGTCTGTGAAACATCTCCTCCGTTTGCCGTAAAGTCATAGGAATCTGTTCCGTCTGAAATTGTAACCTTATATCCAACAGGTACAGATTTTTCGGTAACTGTTACGGTACTTGGTCTTTCTGCGGTCGCAACAAGTATACCATTTATACCTTTATAAGTCGGGTTTGCTCTGCTGAGAACAATACCGTTATAGGTTTTTTGTTCGGTTATCGCTTTTGTATAACCATCGGCATCGGGTAATTCATATCCTTTAATATGTGCCGAAACCGAAGCTTCAACCGTAAACTGTGCATCCTGTGGAGTATATCCCTCGAACTTCTTAATTATTGAAATATCCGTTGGTATATCCGTCTTCGGTACGGGGAAATCCTGTAAAGGCTTATCCTCTCCCGGAGGAATAATTCCCGAACCGGGGTCATTTGTGTTAATTCCCGTTGCACCGTGTACACTATCGGCAGTCTTAATCGGTATGGTTACTATCAATTTATAACCGTCATAAGTAAAGCTTCCGTCCTGTGCAACTCTCTTACCACACCAGTTTTTAGAATAGTCAAATCCGGTAATATCTGCCGTCCGTGTATCCGGGTCATAAGTAGCATAAACACCACTGCCTGCCCCGTTCTCAATCTCTACCGGTGCATCCCACGGATTTACTGCATTTCCGTTATACTTCGAAAGATACAACCGTATCTTTTTATCCTCTGTGTTATCGAGTATGAAGCTGTCGGAAATAACATCGCGAAGCTTTGTAGTACCGCCCAGTGTGGTTATTGTAGCACCGCCGATAACAGCCTCCTTAGCAATGATTTGGAAAATATTGTCAAGATTCTGCGAATCGGTAGCATTAAAATAATATGTACCTTCTACCGGTGTGCCGCGCTTGCTCGAAGATTTACCTGTTGCATTCGGATACTTTGACGACACATAATTAAGGAAATCTCTTTCTACTCCATCGTTAAAAATACCAACTGTATACACCGTAATTCCGCTTTGCTTTACGGTATATGCTGTGCTTACACACTTATCCTCACTATCCGAACCGTTAGGATCACCGTCTGTAAAAAGAATCATAACCTTTTTGCGTGTGGTATCATCGGCAAATAAAGAAGTCATTCCGACTGACAAACCGGAGCTCGGATTTGTAGTACCGTAATCCGCATCAATATTATCCAACGAATTGATTATCAAATCCTTACCGCCCTTATTGTTACACGGGAATAACGGGAGGTACTCTTCTGTTTTGTCACCACCAAATGTCTTGGCTCCGAATCTTACAATACCTATCCTGATATTCTCACTTATTTGATTAACGGTATTAATAAATGCGGATGCGGCAACTCTAAGTGCAATTATCGGAGATGCAGTAATCTTCTTTGAAGTAGATACATCGGTTATATCTTGCCATTTTCCGGAGCTCTTGTACTGCCACTTGCCGCTTTCATATCTAACCTCGTTACCGTTGTACGAATATTCTTTGTAATATTTTTCTTCCGTACGCAATCTGCTCAACTGTTCCATACTGGTAGCAATACTGCACGAGCCATCATTCATAGAAGTTGTTGCATCGAGCACGAGCACTATATCAAGATTGTCATCAACTTCCTGTGTAGTTGTCGTTACCGATTCACCGGTAACATAAGTTTCGAGAGTTAAAAGACCTGTCTGTGCATTGTATGACTTAGACATTTCCAAGCCTTCTGTTACCGTGGTATCTGACGAGCCTTCTTCTTTTACCGGGCTCTCGGAGGATATGCTAAAGCAAAGGGGTAAAGCCATACCAAACATCAACAGAACACTCAAAATAACAGAAATAACTCTTTTTTCAGTTCTTCTCACGGCGATATCCCTCCCTCTTATATATTTATATTGACATTCTGTGTCTTTATGCTAAAAGTATATCACAAAGTATTCAAAATATCAACCCCCCCCCGACGAAATTTAACATTTTTGAAACATTTACCGGTTATTTTTCAGATTTTATGTTAAATGTCTACAAAGCGGTGAGTTATTTTTTGACAAACAGGTTATTATTCTTCGTCCATATAATAACTGCCGTTTCTTTTCAATCCAAGCTGAGTCAGAACTGTTTCTTCTTTTTCTCTCATACGAACAAGCTCCATTCCGCCGTTTTCATGGTCATATCCCAAAAGATGAAGCATTGAATGTACGGTTAAAAATGCAATTTCCCTTTGCAATGTGTGACCGTAAAGCTCAGCCTGTTCAAAAGCTTTTTCAATACTGATTACAATATCGCCCAGCATTTTTGCACCTGTATCAAGGTTTGTATCATATTCACCGTTATCACCCAGAGGAAAGGAAAGTACATCCGTTTCCTTGTCTACATTTCTGTATTCAAGATTGAGCCTGTGTATTTCTTCGTTGTCAACAAATCTTACGCTGATTTCAGCCTGATTGTTAAATTCCTCATTCACAAGTACGGCAGTACAGCAACGCCTTACCAACATTCTGATTCCTGTGGGAATTTTAAGTACACTCTGGTCGTTTGTGATTATAACCTTTATCTTATCTTTCATTTCTTTTTCCTCGCTTCCTCTGCTTTTTCATAAGCTTTGATGATTTCCTGTACAAGTCTGTGTCTTACAACATCCTTTTCGGTGAAACGGACAGCGGCAATATCATCAATACCTTTCAATATTCTTATTACTTCCACCAAGCCTGACCTTTTTCCGTCCGGTAAATCAATTTGTGTAACATCACCCGTTACAACCATTTTGGAATTAAATCCAAGTCTTGTCAGAAACATTTTCATCTGTTCCGGGGTGGTATTCTGTGCTTCATCAAGAATTATGAAGCTGTCATCCAGGGTTCTGCCCCTCATATAAGCCAGGGGCGCAACCTCGATATTTCCTCTTTCCTGATATTTCTGAAAATTTTCCGCACCGAGCATATCAAAAAGTGCATCATAAAGAGGTCTTAAATACGGGTCAACCTTGCTTTGAAGGTCGCCGGGCAAAAATCCTAACTTTTCACCGGCTTCTACGGCAGGTCTTGTAAGAATAATTCTGTTGACTTCCTTTGCTCTGAAAGCCGTAACCGCCATAGCAACCGCAAGGTATGTTTTACCTGTACCGGCAGGACCCACACCTATTGTAACTGTATTGTTTTTAATTTCCTCAATATATTTTTTCTGCCCGAGAGTCTTGGGCTTTACGGGTTTACCCTTTGCGGTGATGCAGATACAGTCAGCCATCATACCGGAAAGCTTACTTTCGTTACCCTCTTTTACAAGAGAAATTACATAGCGGACATTTTGTTCCGACAATGTTTCCCCCCTGTTAATTAACATCAGCAAGCCGTTTATGGCACGGACACCGGCAGCCACATTTTCCGGCTCACCGGTTACTTTAATCTCACTACCCCTGGAAATAACCGTTACACTGAAAGTGCTTTCGATAGTTTTTATATTTTCATCAAAGCTTCCGAACAGACTTACCGCCTGCTCCATACGGCCAACATTTATTACCTGCTCAAACATTAATTTAAGTTATACCTCCGTAAATAACCCTATATCTGTTCCATATTATAACACAATTTCTTTAATTTGTCACTATAAAAATAACAAAATATTAAAAATTCTTTGTTATTTTTATAACAATTGCACTAAAATTTATATTTTTATATTTAAATGTTAAAAAACCGCACGGACTTGTTAATCCATGCGGTCCACTTTACATTATAATTATTTATTATCTGCAATAGCACAGGTATTATAATTCCAATTATTTACAACATGGTTAAATTCATCTGTTATTGTTTTTGCAATATCTCCGCCGGCTGACATAAGGGCATCCGGATAGAAGCCAAATCCGCTTTCCTTTTCGCCGGTCTGAATCATTTTTTCGTTTACAATAAGCATCCAATTGTTTTCGGGGATAATGTAGCCTACCGTATCATTTGCAAAGGAAACTGCTCTGAGAATAATTCCGTCCTCAACATAATTTACCATGGGAGTGCCTTCCCAATCGGTATTTGTAAGAGAATTTTCCTTTGTACTGTTTCCGCCGATTACAACATCGGGATAAAGCTCACCGGGAACCATACCGAAAGCAATTCTTCTGCCGAATTCGATGTAACCCATTTCGGTTACATAAACCATACCGTTTTCGTTTTCGTCTGTTCTGAATATCATATTATTGAGTGCTTCCGTCTTTAATGCAAGTACAACAACCCAGTTTGCAATATTCTGAATTTTAAATTCCTCGTGACGGGCATTGAGTACGGGAGCAAGCTTTTCTTCGCTTTCAGCACCTAAAACAAGATTTGTAAATGTTCTTGCCATAGCTTTCATCGAAGGAATATCTGTCTTTTCATAATCAACATCAAAATCGCTTATATCCCACTGAAACGAATCGTTGGGTACACCCTTTGAAGATACGGCGCCGCAGGCGCTTTGGAAGAAAATCATATTGAATCCGGCTTTGTCAAAATCCTGTTCCATATAATAAGCATAGTCGGATGTAATTCTGCTGTTTTTCGTGTGGGTTACCTGTGTAAGGTGGTCAGCCATATTTATAAGGTATGTACCTCTGTGTTCCTTGTTTGCAGGTTCAAAACGTAGAGCCGCAATATCCTGAATACATGATGCAGGCTCAACCTTATCACAGAAGCATTTACCGGCATCTACCGATGAATAATAAAGTTCGCCGTCTTCCATATTATTATATGCTCTTTCTATTGCATCACCTGCAACCTTATAAAGATTGTTCATAAATGATGGCTTTCTGCTGGTGTATGCAGGAAGTTCGGGGGCAATAGCGTTCTTAATGGGATTGAGAAGCATACTGAAAATAACCCCGCCCGTACCCTGTGTATCAATACAGCTGTGACTGTGAGTAGCGGATACATTGATGCTTACAATATTATTCTTCTTTGCAAAATCTGCAACCTGTTCACGGATTTTGCGTACATCTGTGCTGGAAATTCCGATACAGTCAAGCACACACATAACAACCGCACCTCTGCCGGAATTATCATCAACGCATACTACTCTGATTTTCATATCGTCAATGACCTCGGTAGCCTTAATGGGAATGGCACTTGCACCTGTGTAATATTTACCCGATTTATAATCGGCAGGAATAACGCTTGCATTAGCATAACCCAAACGCCACTTTGCACCCTCGGCAGGCTCGGTAAGCTGAGTTTTATGTCCCTTATAGAAGTTGTCGGATTTATAGTCATCAATATCCGTAAAGCTGAGAGGCATAGGAATTATCTTGTTGACAGCAGCCAAAAGTTTCTGAAATGCATCGCTGACGGTTGCGTAAAAGATTTTCTTTGCCGCAGTCTGTGCGTCGTTATACTCGTTATATCTTTTAATTGTATCAACCGTTGTCTTTAACTTTTCACCGACTGTTTTGATTTTGCCGATACATTCAGTTATACTGCTCTTTTCCACAGCAGAAGCTGATACGGTACCTGCAACACCGACAGAAAAAATCATAGTCATACAAAGAACAAGCGCAACAATTTTCTTCGTAAATTTCGTATTTTTCATTGTTTTTTCCTCCACACGCTATCTTATGGTTTAATTTTAACATATTTTTTCAAAAAAATAAATAGGTTTTTTATAATTTTATTTAAATTTTTTTGTATTTTATGATATAATAGTCTGCGGATTGGTCGGAAGAAATGTAGGCGTGTATTTTATTTCTTTCATAAGCCTTGCCCGTCTTATAATATTTCGGTTATATTTTTGCCTGAGTCTTTCTATTGTAGCTTCCAAAGCTTCCGTCTGTTCAAGTCTGTCATTATTTTTTTCAAAGGTGAGCTGTATTCCCTCGTTTTCCCCTATCAGATTGCAAGCCCTGATGCTTACCGACCTGACGGGCTTCAAATTCCATATTTCCCTTACCAGCTCCATACCTATCTGTGTAAGCTCCAAAGGAAAACGGGTGGGCTGCGGTAATTTCCGCTGATGCTCGGTAACGGCTAAATTTTTATCCCTCAGACTTATTTGCACCGTACCTGCCAAAGCTTTTTCCCCTCTTAACTGCGAACAGACTTTTTCGCAAAGGCTCAGCATAACCTTGTTTATATCTTTAAGACACAGTAAATCCTTCGGTGTAGTGACACCTCTGCCTATACTTTTCGGCGGTGTTATTTCATTTGCAAACTTAACCCTTGTCATATCAAGACCGTTTGCATAAGTAAACAGAGCTTCCCCCGATTTTCCCAAGCATATTTTTAAATTTTTCTCTCCTGCTCTGACAATATCGCCTATGGTTATCACGCCCATATTATATAATCTTTCCTTTGTTGACTGCCCAACACCCAACAAATCACCTGCCGGTAAATTCCAGATTTTTTCTTTAAAATTTTCTTCGGTAATTTCCGTAATTGCATCCGGTTTTTTCATATCACTTCCCAATTTTGCAAAAACCTTATTAAAGCTTACACCTACGGAAATTGTAAGACCCGTTTGCTTTTTTATTTGAGATTTTATCTGTTCAGCCATTTCGTATCCGGTACCGAAAAGATTTTTACTGCCGGTAACATCAAGCCAGCATTCATCTATACCGAAAGGCTCCACCATATCGGTAAACTCATAATAAATATCCCTTGCCATTTTGGAATATTCCACATATTTATCGTAATGAGGTTCAAGCAAAATGAGATCAGGGCATTTCAATTTAGCTTCCCATACCGGTTCGGGAGTTCTGACACCGAATTTTTTTGCAATTTCATTTTTTGCAAGAATTATGCCGTGCCTGTTTTCCACATTTCCGCATACGGCAACAGGTTTATTTTTTAAATCGGGTCTGTCAAGACATTCAACGGAAGCAAAAAAATTATTCAAATCGCAGTGTAATATTATTCTACTGCTCATAGCCATACCTCTTTTAGAACATTTGTTTGTTTTATAATAGCACAAATGTTCGCTTTTGTAAAGAGGAAAATTCAAGAAAGGTGTAAATATATGTCCTCGAAAAAATATTCCCATATAATATGGGACTTTAACGGTACAATTTTAAATGATGTTGAGGTTGGTATCAAAAGTGCCAACATACTTTTGGGCAGGAGAAATTTGCCGTTACTCAAAAGCCGTGAGCAGTACCAAAGTGTTTTCGGCTTCCCTATCATTGACTATTATAAAAGATTGGGTTTTGATTTTAACAAAGAAAGCTTTGACGATTTAGCGGTTGAGTGGGTTGATATTTATATGAGCCTCGAAAAGCACGCCACAGTTTTTAACGGTGTTAAAGAAAAATTACTTGAATTTAAAAATTCCGGTTATCATCAGATTATACTTTCAGCCACAGAATTAAATATGCTTAAAGGTCAGCTTGACCGCTTGGAAATCGGAGATTATTTTGAAAATATTTTGGGGTTGGACAATATTCACGCATTCAGCAAGGTTGAAATCGGCAAAGAATGGATAAAAAAAGAAAAACCGCACAAGGCGGTTTTCATAGGTGACACTGTTCACGATTCGGAAACTGCAAATGCCATGGGGGTTGACTGCATACTTATTGCCTCGGGGCATCAGACTTATGAAACATTAAAGCAATGCAATGTTCCGGTTTTGAAAACAATCGGGGATTTACAGTTCGATTAAGAATTGCTCATCTTCCTTTAAATCAACAACTGTGCAGTCGTTTGCATAAGTGCAAACAGGCAGAACAATCATAGCGCAAAGCTCCTGAGCATTTACGGGCAAAGGTGCCAAATGCCATATAGCCGTATTGATTTTTACGAGAGTGTTTTTCGGAACAATAAATGCTTCCGTCAAATCCGTAACCGGTGTACCTGCGGAGGCAGGAGCAACATGAATAATCATATCATCATTGAGTGGTAAAATAATTTCGGGAGTTGTGTTGTGATATTCAACGGCAGTAATTTTCATTTCATCCGGCTTTTTAACAAGAATCGGAGAAAAACCCAATTCCGTTACAGATGAAGATGTAAGTCTGTCCGGGAAAAATCTATGTATTTCACCTTGAAGCGCATAGCCCTGAGGCTCTGACATATTATAAACCTGTCCGTACGGTGCAAAATCCTGCACCGTTATTTTTTTAGCTTTAAATTTTTTCATTTTAAACATCCTCCTTATGTGAATTTAAATGGTTATTTTTTATTAAAACCTATTCTCAATTAGGAATTAGAAATGAGAAATGAGGAATTAACGGTGGGTTTCACCCTCACCCATTGTAATTGCCATATCAAAGTTACATATAACATTTTACAATGATATTTTGCTTTGCAAAATGCACCACAATTCCTAATTTCTAACTGATAAGGATATATCAAAAGGCAAATCGGCAATTATGTTCGTTTTTAACAGCTCATCGGGAAATAGGAAAAAGCGGACAGAATTGTTGTTCTTGCCTCGCAGGTAATATTAAGATATATCAAGAGGCAAAACGACAATTATGTTCGTTTTTAACATTTCCCGTTTAGTTCCACAAAATTCTTTCGGTTATAAAGCATGATACACCGTAGCCGTAAATTTTTTCAAATTCTTTAATGTCATTTACAACATAACAGCCTACCTTTGCGCCTGTTTTACAAAGTCTTTCGATCATAAGCTTACCGTTATCATCTGCATCAAACATAGCACCAACCGAAGGATTAGCCTTGATAATTCCGATATTTTCATCGGTAATTTTTTTCATAAGGTACCAGCATTCCACATCGTCGGAATATTTCTGAACCTCGATAAGTTGTTTCGGGTCGTCGGAAATAATTGAAGCATTTGTTCCCAAACCGTATTTTTCAATGCTGGAAACAAGCTTGCCGATTTTTCTGTTGCCGTCAGATAAAATACGGATATAAGGTTTCATATTGCCCATTGAACAGAAATCCAAAATCTGCTCAATTGTAGGAATTTTATATTTCGGTTCATACTCATTTTTATAATCATAATCTATGTTGGCTTTGCAAAGCTCGTTATAGGTATAATCCGAAACCTTGCCCCTTAAATCAGTTGTTTTATTTAAAGTTTCATCTTGGAATGCTACCCACATTCCGTCCTTGGTGCGCTGTGCATCAATTTGTACCTCGTAATATTCCGCTTCCTGCGCATCACGGAGAGCCTGCATGGTATTTAAAGGTGCATTTTTTGTAAAACCGCCCTTTGTTACAATGTTCACCATATCGGAACGGACAATGATATTTGCCTGAGAAACTCTGTAATACGGCTGATTTTTCTTTTTATTACCCCCTGCCACCGAAAGCAGAATGATGAGAATAACAAGCACCGCAACAATTGCAGAACCCACAATAATACATATTTTTTTATTTTTCCCGAAAAACTCCACAGGCTTTTCAAATATGCTTTTCAACTTCATTTCATTATTCCTTTCCGTATTCCGACACAAGCTCTTTAAAATGCCTGCCCTTGTACTCAAAGTTCTTATACACATTGTAGCTCGATGCCGCAGGAGAAAGTATACAGCCTCTGCCGCTTTTTGTCACTTCAAAGGCTTTTCTGACAGCATCCTCCATATCCTTTGCCTTGAAAATATAGGATTTGCAACCCATATCATTTAATTTATCGGCAAGCTTATGCCCGGTATCGGGCAGACAAATTATATTATCAAGCGGATTTTGTACAAGCTCATTTTCCAGCAGAGAATAGTCAATTCCTCTGTCCATACCGCCCACAATCAAGGTACTGATATTCCCAAAAGCTTTGACGGCAAAAATCGTAGCCTGAGGGATTGTTGCGATACAGTCGTTATAAAATTCAATACCTTTAAATGTTCCTACCGGCTCCATACGGTGTTCAATTCCGCCGAAATTCTGTATACCTTTCAAAATTGCTTCATCGGAAATTCCCATAAACCTTGCAACCGTTGCAGCATATAGAATATCAATTTTATTGTGGTCACCCAAAAGCCTTTCATTTGAAGAAACAAGCTCCGTCAGGAATTTATCATTTTCGGCATCGGACAATTTTACACCTTTTCGCTTTGCCGATATTTTCTCAATATCAATAAATTCATCGAGTCCCTGTTCCCCGTTATATACAAAAAAGTCATTTTTATTCTGGTATCTTAAAATATTCAACTTTGCATTTACATAACCCGAAAATCCGTTGTAGTGGTCAAGATGTTCGGGATAAACATTTGTCACAACCGCAATATCGGGGGAAGTGTGCGTATATTCAAGCTGGTGTGATGACATTTCAATAACGGCGACATCATAATTTTTTTCGCCTAAGCTGTCAAATACGGGAATACCCATATTCCCTATCATACAGGCATTTATTCCTGCCGCTTTAACAATTTCATAAATAAGATTTGATGTGGTGGTTTTACCCTTTGTGCCGGTAATTCCTATTTTTTTAAGTGGTGCAAACTTTAAAAATAAATCCGTTTGACAGGTGACTATCGTTCCCGTTCTTACGGTAAAATCTCTGAGAGAAATTCCGGGGCTTTTCATTACAAGGTCATACTCGTTTATTGCATCAAGATATTTTTCACCGCAAATAAGAGTAACATTTTCATCGTCAACCGTAATTTCATTTTTATCGGCAATGGCAATGGGGAAATCTTTATCAAATTTTCTGATATAATTATAGGTTGACTTTCCCTCTCTGCCGAAGCCTAAAATAAGAACTTTTTTATTTATAAAATAATCATAAATCTCTCGACACATAAGCGTACATCCTCTCAACACAGGACTTGAATTTTTCCGGAATATTGTTTTCTTTATTAAAATATTTTAACAAATTATAATCCGGATTTATATCTTTATTTTCTTTGAAAATTTTCAGCAGTAATGGTAATTCTCCGTTTGATTTTTCAACAGTCAGACCGCAGGCTGTGCAAACCTCATCAACGGTACCTATACATTCAAACGGCTTTACACCGGTAATACCCACAAGTCCTTTAAAATCCTCAATCATATTTTCATCATTGAGCATATTTTTTCCGAAAATTTCCGTTAGCTCTTTTTCGGACAAAAACGGTGAAAGAATAATATAAACGAAAAGACATTTGGCACAGTTGCCGCACCAGATGTTTTTCTTACTTCCCGCATTACAGCTTTTAAAAATTTTGCGGAATTTTTCAAAAGCGGAAAACTGCCTTGCAATCTGCAATTCATTAAAGCAACGAAGTAAGCTGAAATATTTTATATCGCAGTTAAAATGCTCACGGCAATAGGAATTAAAATCGCTCTCAAACTCATAGGATTTTGAGTACTGATGATTTACGCCGGAGCTGCCTATATTACCCTCGTTTGCGGAAGCCTCATTTGACAGCACAATATTTTCGCCGCCGATTAAATAACTGCAATACAGACTTAAAAAAGCTACTATTGCGGAAAAAGGTGTATGCCCGTTCAAAAAGCCTTCCTTATTTCTTTCCAAAAGCTCAGGAGAAATTGTGCGGTAGGTTTTTAAAATATCTTCTTCGCAATATCCTGCCGCCAAAACTGCTTCGGTTCGTGCCGCCTGGTCATTGACTGTGAAGAACATATTGTCATCCCTGAAATCCGACAACAGTTCCATAGTAACATCGGAGTCCTTGCCGCCGCCTACGGGGATCAAATTTTTGCCCTTGGTTTTATAGGGACAGTTCTCATATTTTTTACCGTCAGCTTCAATAGTCACAAAATCTTCAAAAGAAGTTTCAATACCGTTGCGGAAAAAAAATTCACCTAAACCGTTATAGTATAGTTTTTTCCACCAGATAACATCTTTATCCGACAGATAACCGTTTACAATCATTTTCGGGGGGCAGGCACATTTCCAATAGCTGACAGCCTCCACCAACCCTAACGAAAACAAAATATGTCTCCCCGTTTCGGAATCAAAATCATTAACAATATCAAGGTTTTCTGTTTTAATTCTCGTGGACGGATGAAATTCACATAAACCGTCAATCTGAAAATTAAAAACCACTTTTATTTCGTCTTCACCCTTTGAAAGGTCAAAGCCGTTGTATCTGAAAACAGGATAATCTTTTCTGAACTGTTCAAACTTTTTTTGCATTAAAATTACCTCAACAACCCTACATTATATAAATTGTAACAGAATTATTATTTTAATTCAAGAGAAAAATTCCTATAATTGTTATTCCTCAATCTTTTCTGAAATTTCTTCCCACATCAAATACATTTCTTCAAGCTTTTCATTTTTATCGTTAAGCTTTTCGGTAAGTTCCATAATGTATTCGTAATCCGAGACCGCTTCCGGAGAATTTAATTTCTCCTGAATTTTCTGTATCTCATCCTCAGTATCTGAAATTTCCTGTTCAAGCCTTGCAAATTTTGTTTTAAGCTTTCTTTTTTCGCTTTCCCGTTCTTTGTTTAATTTATATTCATTGACCTTCGGTTTTTTTACTTCTTTTTCTTTTGCCGGAGCATCGCCAATAAAGCTTATATAATCGTCATAATTTCCGTCAAATTCTTTTATACCGTTTTCATCAAGACAGATAATTCTTGTAGCTAATTTATTTATAAAATATCTGTCGTGGGACACTGCGAGAATTGTGCCGTCATAATCCGTCAAAGATTTTTCCAAAGCCTCACGGGAGCTTATATCAAGATGATTTGTCGGCTCGTCAAGCAGCAGAAAATTGTTTCCCGCAAGCATTAATTTAAGTAACGAAACACACGCCTTTTCACCGCCGCTTAAATTTTCGATTTTTTTATAAACTTCCTCACCCTTAAAAAGAAAAATCGCCAGCGCACTTCTGATTTGTGTTTGCGTTAAATTTCTGTTTGCGTTCCAGACTTCATCAAGCACGGTATTTGCCGGGCAAAGATTTTCGGCAGTCTGAGCGAAATATCCCGTATCAACTCCCACGCCGAAAATTCTGCTTCCGTGGTCGGAATAATATTCACCGGTAAGTATCTTTAAAAGAGTTGTTTTTCCGCAACCGTTTGCACCGATTAAAAATACTCTTTCCCGTTTTTTTATTTCAAAGCTTACATCCCTAAAAATGTTTTTCCCGCCGAAAGATTTCGAAAGATTGCGAACATTTAATACATCATCTCCGCTTTCGTGATTGATTTTAAGCTTGAAATTAAGAGTATCATTTTCTCTTTCGGGAACCACCAGCTCCGCTTTCATTTTTTCTAATTTTTTCTCCCAGTTTTCGGCGGTTCTTATGCTCTTTTCTCTGTTAAACTGCCTTTGCTGCGCAATAATTCCCTCTACTCTTTTTATCTCGTCCATTGCGCTTTCGTAATGGTGCTTTTCAATGGCATCTATTTCCTCACGGTTCTTTAAATATTTTGAATATGAGCCGTTAAAAATTTTCATTTTTCTGTGGTTTAATTCAAGGGTTTTTGTGGTAACTTTATCAAGAAAATATCTGTCGTGAGAAATTATCAAAGCCGCACCCTTAAAGTCACGAAGATAATTTTCAAGCCATTCCACACTTTTAATATCAAGGTGGTTTGTAGGCTCGTCAAGCAACAATAAATTTGCGTCGGACAAAAGCAATTTTGCCAGTGAAACCTTTGACTTCTGACCGCCGCTTAATTTATCACAGGTGAGCTGTAAATCACTTTCGGAAAATCCTAATCCCAAAAGCGTAGAACGGGTTTTACTTTTGTAGGTAAGACCGCCGCCGGACTGAAACATATCCTGCAAATTCTGTTGCTTTAAAATAAGCTCCTCTGACTGGGTACTCATAAGTTTTTTTGAAACAATTTCAAGCTCCGTTTCCCAATCAATAAGATGTCTGAAAATTTCCAGCGTTTCATCATAAAGGGTTTTTGTTGAACCGTCACAGGCGTGCTGCTGCATATAGCCCAAGACTGCATCCTTTGATTTTATCACCGCGCCATCTGTGGGTTCATATTCGCCTTTTATAAGCTTAAACAGAGTGGTTTTTCCGCTTCCGTTTATGCCGACAATTCCCACTCTGTCATTTTTTTCTATGAAAAAATCTGCATTTTCAAACAGCACATTTTCAAGAAATTCCATTTTTAAATTCTGTACCGTTAAAACCGCCATACTATACTCTCGTTTCCAAAACCGTAAGACTTCCGTTAAGATTTAATTTGCCCGTACCGGCAGGAATAAAAACACATTCGCCCTTGCTAATCTCAATTTTTCCGCCGTCATAATTCAGCACACCCTTGCCGTCCGTACAAAGAATTACCGCAAAGGATTTTTTATTTACTTCAAAAAAATATTCGTCCTGAATTTCAAACAATCTGCTGTCAAAATATTCACATTTTGCAGAGCTGTTTTCAGCTTTATTTTCAGCAGGCTGTAATTTTGTTACATCAATCGCCTTTTCAATATGAAGCTCTCTTTTGTTGCCCTTTGCATCGGTTCGACCGTAATCGTAAACCCTGTAAGTCACATTGGAGCTTTGCTGAACCTCTGCTATAACAATACCTTTGCAAATTGCGTGGAGGGTTCCCGCTTCAATCAGAAAACAGTCACCCTTTTTTACTTTTACTTTTTTATAAAATTTATCAAGCTTTTCTTCTTTAATTGCACAGACAAATTCTTCCTTTGTCAGCGGTTTTTCAAAACCGAAAATTATTTCTGCATCAGGCTCACAGTCAAGTATATACCATGCCTCGGTTTTACCGTTATCACCCTCAATTTTTTTTGCATACTCATCATCGGGATGAACCTGAATTGACAAATTTTTCTGAGCATCAATAAGCTTAATCATAACGGACATTTCCGAGAGATTTTCACCGATAAAGCTTTTATTTTTTTCTAAAATTTCCTTTAAAGTTTTTCCCTGAAATTCTCCGTTTGCTACGACACTTTTACCGTCATTATGTACGGACAATACCCACGCTTCCGCAATATTTTCAGAGTCACCGGAAATATTATATTCCGTTTTAAGTTTTTTCCCTCCCCAAATATAATCCTTTGTTTCGGGGATAAGCTTCATAGGATACATAATTATTTACCTGCCTTTTTAACATCAAACCAAAACTGCACTCCGCCGTAAACATTTTCCACGCCGAAATCATTACCCAAGGTAGTCTGTATTGTTTCGACAATGGAAAGTCCCAAACCATACCTTCCCTGACTCCTGCTTCGTGCCTTATCAACACGGTAAAAACTGTTCCATACATTTTTCATAGCTTCCTCCGGAATATGGTCGCCGCTGTTAAATACACTTATTCTGAAACAGTTTGAACGCTCCTCACAGCTGATAACAATTTTTTTATAAAGATTTACATGGGATATGGCATTATTGAGGTAATTTTTAAGCACATGGCTTATCTTATCAATATCCGAATAACCCATAAAATGTTTATTAATTACATTTTCAACATCAATACCTTTTTCTTTAAATGTAGGTTCTAACTTATTTAACTCACCCTGCACAAACTTATTAATAGAGAAAGGCTCTTCCTTAACTTCCTCATACATATTCTGTCTGTATTTTGTAATATCAAGAATTTCAAGAACCAGATTATTCATATTCTTCGATTCTTCAATAATAACATCACAGTATTTCTGCCTTGCTCTACCGCCCTTTGCAATACCGTACTTTAAGCCCTCTGCATAGCCCTGAATAGACTGCAAAGGAGATTTAAGTTCATGTGCGGCACTGGCAAGAAAATCCTGTTTATCCGCTTCAACTCTCTTACGGCCGTCAAGTTCTTTCTTCTGCCTTTTGATTTCATCCTCATCCGATTCAAAATGCTCATTAATTGCCTGAATTATATCGTCAAGGTATTTCGCCGTGCTTTGTGATAAAATCCTGTCTGACGCTATAAGCTCAGTTTTCTTTTTCTTCTTGATATCGTCTGCAAATACTTCAAGAAATTCATTTAATCGCTTTTTATTCTTCTTACGATTAGAAAAAGTAATGATTAAAACAACAATTACAAACAAGTGGAAAATTATTTTAATAATAATCCCCGGATTTTTTTCCAATTTTTCAAAAAAGTCTACCAAACTGCTGTTAAGTTTATTTAAAAAAGCTTTATCATTTTCATCAATAACATATTCTGAATTTTTTTCCGGAGCTTCTACATTTTTGTGTTTTGCCTGAACATTTAATGTAAAATTTGAGAACATTACAAAAACCAAAATAAGGGAAAGCATAAAAGACACTTTCCCTGAAAAAAATTTTTTAAGCTTCGATTTATTCATTAATATCAGCCTCTATTTTATATCCGATACCGTAAACTGTTTTAAGGTGCTGATATCCCCAGTCACCAAGCTTTGTACGAAGCCTTGTGATATGAGAGTCAACAGTTCTGGCATCACCCGAATAATTTTCTCCCCAAATTTCTACAAGTAAATTTTCTCTTGTAAAAACACGATCTCTGTTATGCATAAACAAATTAAGCAAGCCGTACTCTTTTAATGTAAGCTCGATATGTTCATTTTTCAACATAACAATATGAGCCTTTTCATCAATTTCAAGCTCATCAAGAACAAGTTCGGTAACATTTCTCTTATTCGTACCCTCACTGCGTCTTATAAGAGCATCAACCCTTTTCATCAGAACAGGGAAAGACGGTACAGGTTTCTGAACAAACTCATCCGCGCCGCATTCAAAGGAATTAAGCTCATCAAATTCCTGACTTCTTGCCGTCAAAATCATAATCGGTACATCCGATTTTTCCTTAATCATCCGGCAAACTTCCCAACCGTTGTAACCCGGCATCATTATGTCCAATATATACAACGAAACATCTTCGCCTCTGTTGAAATACTCCATAGTTTGTATTCCGTCTTCAGCTTCCAATGTTTCATATCCGTATTCATTTAAAAAGTCACATATAATACGGCGAATATTTTCTTCGTCATCAGCAACAACAATTTTTTTTAACATATTTACCTCCTACTGAGATGTGAAAATTTAAAATCGGTAAATGCTTTTTAACTCAGTCATATATCTGTTTAAAGCATCCTCCCAATCGGGTAATCTGCTAAATCCTGCATCATCAAGACTTTTCTTGGAAAGTCTTGAATTTAAAGGTCTTTCTGCTATTGTTTTATACTCGGAGGTGGGGACAGAAATTATTTTCATATTCTTGCCCGAAGCATCCATAATTTTTTTTGCAAACTCTGCCCAGCTGCAAATATTTTCATTGGTAGCGTGATATATACCGTACTTTTCGGTAGCAATCATATCGCAAAGCAACACCGCTAAATCAACCGTATATGTGGGTGAACCCACCTGGTCACCTACAACCGTCAAACTTTCCTTTGTTTCGGCAAGTTTCAACATTGTTTTTACAAAATTACCGCCGTTGATACCGAACACCCATGATGTGCGGACAATAAAGCTTTTGCGGTAACCTGCCACAATATTTTCCGCCAGCATTTTTGTTCTGCCGTACTGATTTAAAGGCTTTCTCGGTGTATCAATTTCTGAAAAATCTTCACCGCCTGCGCTGAAAACATAATCTGTACTTATAAAAATCACCTTTGCATCATATTTTTTACAAGCTTTGACAATATTTTCAGTACCGATAACATTGACTTTCTCGCAAGCTTCAACTTCATTTTCCGCTTTATCAACTGCTGTATAGGCGGCACAGTGAATCACACCGGTTGGCTTTGTCTTTTCAAAAAATTCATCCGTACTTTTTTCATCTGTAATATCAAAATCCGATATATCTGCGCCTACGGCTTCAATATTCCTTTTTTTCAGCTCAATCATAACATCATGACCTAACTGACCGTTAACACCTGTCACTAAAATTTTATTCATCATATTCATAGCTCACATCCGTATCTTTAAACAGAGGTGCCTCTTTATCTTTTTGTGACAAAACAGGATTGTCAACTCCCCACTCAATTGCAAATTCTTCATCGCAGTAACAAATACTTCTGTCGTGTTCTGAAGAATAATAATCGTCAACCTTATAGCGCAATTCCACATCATCTGTTTTTGTAACAAATCCGTGTAAAAATCCCTTAGGAACATAAAGCATACGGTGGTTTTCCTCACTCAGCTCAAATGCTTCCCACTTCTTGTATGTAGGTGAACCCTTTCTGACATCGACAATAATATCAATTACGGTTCCTCTTACACAGCTTACAAGCTTCGCCTGACTGTGCGGACTTGTCTGGCAGTGCAAGCCCCTTACAGTACCGATTGTGGTCGACCTTGAAGCGTTGTCCTGAACAAAATCCGCATATATGCCCAACTCTTCAAGCTTTTTCTTTGAATAAACTTCGCAGAACCATCCCCTGTTATCACTGAAAACATCCGGTTCAATAATAAAAGCATCTTTAAGTCCCGTTTTAATTTTTTTCACTATTCTTCACGCCCCCATCTCGGTCTTTGACCATCCTCGCTGTAAAGAATTTTTCCGTTAGCGACCTTGTTAAGATGCTGACCGTATGAGGATTTGCCGTATTTTTTTGCAGATTCAAGCAAAGCTTTTTTAGTAATCCAACGCATATTATATGCAATTTCTTCTGGTGCGGAAATTTTAATTCCCTGCAACTTTTCGATAGATCTGATAAAATTCGATGCATCATTTAATGCATCCACACTTCCCGTATCAAGCCATGCATAGCCCCTGCCCATAAGCCGGACATCAAGCTCGCCCTTTTCAAGATATATTCTGTTGATATCTGTAATTTCAAGCTCTCCGCGCTTACTCGGTTTAAGGCTCTTTGCAAATTCAATAACACGGTTATCATAAAAATACAGTCCGGTTACGGCATAATTTGACTTAGGCTCCGCCGGTTTTTCTTCAATGGAAATTGCATTTCCGTTTTTATCAAATTCAACAACACCGAAATCCTGAGGATTATCAACATAATAACCGAATACGGTGGCTCTGCCTGGATTTTTAACGGCACATCTGAGCAAATGTCCCAAACCGTTTCCGTAAAAAATATTATCGCCCAAAACCATGGCAACATCATCGTCACCGATAAACTCTTCACCTAAAATAAATGCCTGTGCCAGACCTTCCGGCTTCGGCTGAACTTTATAACTGAATTTCAAACCAAACTGACTTCCGTCGCCCAACAAAGCCTGAAACTTAGGTGTATCCGCTTCGGTTGAAATAATAAGTATATCTCTTATCCCTGCCAACATCAATGTTGATAAAGGATAATAAATCATAGGCTTATCATAAACAGGTAAAAGCTGTTTACTCGTAACGGTGGTAAGCGGGTAAAGTCTTGTTCCCGAGCCCCCTGCAAGAATAATACCTTTCATAGTCATTCTCCGTTCTGAAAACATATATTAAAATGGTAGTTGAATTCTCGATTACACAGATATATAATAATACAAAATCAGGAAATAGTCAATAATTATGTTGACAAAAAAATAAATATGTCATATAATATACCTGAATAAATTAGCTTACGCTAACTTTTGGAGTGCTTATATGCTGAAAACTGTTGACAAACTTAAACACGGAGAAAAAGGATATGTTGTATCATTGGGCGGTTACGGTGCGTTACGCCGTCATATCATTGATATGGGTATAACTCCCGGTGCGGAAATCATCATGGTAAAAACAGCCCCTATGGGAGACCCCATTGAGCTGACTGTACGGGGATATGAATTAAGCATCAGGAAATCGGAAGCACATACTATAACAATTGAAACAACGGGAGATAAAAAATGAGCGAAAAATGGGCGCTTGCAGGTAATCCTAACTGCGGTAAAACAACACTTTTTAACGCACTTACGGGCAGTAACCAGTATGTCGGTAACTGGCCGGGGGTTACTGTTGAAAAAAAAGAAGGAAAAATTAATCACGATACCACAGATGCCACAATAGTGGATTTACCGGGTATATACTCACTTTCGCCGTATTCAATGGAGGAAATTGTTACCCGTAATTTCCTGATTGACGAAAAACCCGATATAATCATTGATATTGTTGATGCCACAAATCTTGAAAGAAATCTGTATCTTTCCTTGCAGCTTGCGGAGTTGGGCAAGCCTATGGTTATTGCCCTTAATATGATGGATATTCTTGAAAAGGACGGCAGTAAAATAAACTATGAGTTACTTTCAAGATATTTAAAACTCCCCGTTGTTCCTATTTCAGCCGGTAAAAATACAGGTATTCACAAATTAATCCACACCGCAGACCACATACACGAGCATATCGGAGATACCCGACATATCGACATACATACAAACAAGGATGACCCTCCGGATATTTACACAGGTGAGCTGAAATCCGCTATTGAAGCAATCGAAAAAATAATAAAAAACAAATGCAAACAAAAAGATATTCCTTTGCGTTGGTCTGCCGTAAAATTAATTGAGGGGGACGAACCTACAATCAATTCTTTGGAACTTGAAAAATCCGAGCTTGAAACAATAAATAATATTGCAAAAAAATTAGAACATGACGGTATGGACAGGGAAATGATAGTTGCTGACCAAAAGTATAAATTCATCTGCTCCGTCCGTGAAAAAATTCTGAAAAAAGGACGAAGAGCCGGAAAGAAAAGTGTATCGGAACGCATTGACTCCGTTGTGACAAACCGTTTCCTCGCCATACCTGTTTTCGCACTTATTATGGGCTTGGTTTTCTACCTCACTTTCGGTGCATTGGGTGCAAATCTTTCCGCAATTGTTGATAATTTAATCAATGTAAGGTTTGCGGAAACGGTAAGAAATGCTTTGATGTCCGCAGGTGTTGCGGACTGGTTGCAGGGACTTGTATGTGACGGTGCTATTGCAGGATTGGGTGCGGTACTGTCATTCTTTCCGCAGATATTTTTGCTGTTTTTCTTCCTGTCAATTTTGGAGGACAGCGGTTATATGTCGAGAGCCGCTTTTATAATGGATAAGGCGCTCCACATTATCGGACTTTCGGGAAAATCCTTTGTGCCGATGCTTATGGGCTTCGGTTGTTCCGTCCCGGCAATTATGGCAACAAGAACACTCGAAAACGAAAAGGACAGACGCATCACAATGATGATGGTACCCTTTATGTCATGCAGTGCAAAAATGCCCGTTTATTCTCTGTTTATTGCGGCGTTTTTCTCCGCAATACGCGCCCCGGTAATTGTGGGAATTTATTTGATCGGTGTAATTGTTGCGGTTGCGGTTGCATTTTTGGCACAGAAAACATTTTTAAAAGGCGGTCACGCACCGTTTGTTATGGAGCTTCCCGCATACAGACTGCCCACGGCAAAGACCTTGGGATTGCACCTGTGGGAGAAAACCAAGGACTTTTTCAGTAAGGCGGCAACT
>JAZUIT010000143.1:0-2720 GCA_045642385.1 Acutalibacteraceae bacterium | reverse complement strand
TGCACCGTTGATAATCGAAAAAACAAAATACACAGCCGGATAAATCAGATAATATAATGCTTTTCTGCTTTTAATCGGTTTATATGAAACTGGTATAAACCACAGAATAATTGAAAGCAGAGGAATAAACATATGATTCCATGTGTTTACAACATTTGAAAACCATATTTCTCCTGTATTTGGGAACGGAAAGAACGAAGGTGCAAAAGGCATTAAAACAGAACAATAAATAATACCTGTAATGACAATATATAATGTAACTGCACCCCTCACCGCTTCGTTATGAGTAAGGTTATATAATTTCTTATTACCGAAAATTCCGAAAGCAAATAAAATAAAATATAAATCAACAAGGATATTACTTTGATTTGTAAAGAAAAGCAAAAATATGCTTCCGCACCTGTCATTAGTAATGACCTTATTCGATATTAAATATTCCATATTCGGTCTTAGAATTGCTTCATAACTTGCAATATGATGTATAATAAGTAATATTCCGAATACCCCGGTAATCAATAGAAGAGTAGCAATAAGTTTATTATCAAGCAATGATTTCTTTTCTTTATATAAAATTTTCATGTAAAACTCCTTGGTTAAATTTAATATTAAACAAAACAGGGTTGTAAAAAACTTAATGTTTTTTACAACCACATTTTAACTTTTAAACATTTATTATTAAAACTATACTAAACTCGGCACACGAGAAATGTCAACATTTTTATTGACATCATCAGGATTTTTAAATGTCGGAACAACACTTTTCAGTGCTTCTTTTACAACCTCATCATCATTTGTTTCGACAGCTCTTCTGAGAACATCAAGTTTATCATTGATTTCATCAATACTTAAAGGCGTATCCTTTTCAATAAAAATCAATTCATTTTCCGTCTTGCTGAGTGTTTCGGATTTTACTAAAAGCTCTTCAAACAGTTTTTCACCCGGTCTTAATCCGGTTTCAACAATTTCAATATCTACACCGGGTTGCATACCGGAAAGCTTAATCATATTTTCAGCTAAGTCAATTATTTTAACCGGATTCCCCATATCAAGTACAAACAGTTCACCGTTTT
Organism: Acutalibacteraceae bacterium; assembly: GCA_045642385.1. GTDB lineage: Bacteria > Bacillota > Clostridia > Oscillospirales > Acutalibacteraceae > RGIG2945. The sequence continues at coordinate 1,650 of JAZUIT010000143.1, read as the reverse complement.
TCGCCATAGCACCCGATTGTAAAACAAGCTGACTCGCTTCGGGTATAGTCATAAAATACCTGATAATTCTCTTATCGGTAATGGTAACAGGACCGCCGGAAGCAATCTGTCTTTTAAACAGAGGAATAACCGAACCTGCAGAGCCTAAAACATTTCCGAATCTTGTGGCGCTGAATGTCGTCTTTTGATTAATATTACTATGCGCTCCTGCAATCATTTCACATAATCTTTTTGTCGCACCCATAGTGTTTGTGGGATTTACCGCTTTATCGGTGCTTACCATAATAAACCGTTCAACACCGTATTTTTCCGAAAGCTCTATTGTATTAAGTGTGCCGAAAACATTATTTTCAACAGCCTCAATACAATTCTTTTCCATCAGGGGTACATGTTTATGTGCCGCTGCATTTAAAACAATCTGAGGATGGTATTCATTGAATACTCTTTCGAGACCAATACGGTTACAAACAGACACAATTTCAATCTTTACATCAAGGTTGTCCTTATACTTAAAATTCAGCTCTTGTTGTACATTGTATGCACCGTTTTCAAAAATATCAAGAATTATCAACTGCTTAGGCTGCATTTTTGCAATTTGTCTGCACAACTCAGAACCGATTGAACCGCCGCCGCCTGTTATGAGTACTACCTTGCCGGTGTAATAATCATTTGTTTTTTTATCAACAACATCAATTTGTTTTCTGAATAAAAGTTCTTCAATATCAAATTCACGAAGTGCTCTTTTAGAACTATCGGCATTTTCCATCATGGGATAATCATACACCTTTACCTTGTAGCCGATGTCTTTATAGAATTTGTAAAGCTTTCTTTTCTTATCGGCAGACAACTGAGGCAAGGCAAATATTAATTCCTGAATACCGTTTTTAGCAAGCTTTTCTTCATCAACTTCTTCTTCTGAATACACGGGCAAACCGTGGATTTCTCTGCCAACCTTTGAAGAGTCAATATCAATAAAGCATCTCGGAATATATGACGAATTACTGTTTTGAAGTAAAGATTCCGCTAATTCAATACCAACAGAACCGGCGCCGACAATTGCAACCTTAATTCGTTGACCTTCGGCTACAATATTCGGAATTACGGAACCTATACTGAAAATTGTAAGTAATTTACAAAAGAACTTACTGTACTTATTATGTTGAGTACCGTATTTATAAGCATATCTGTAACACATACGCATTGACAGAGCTAAAAGTAAATTTATCGCAAATATTGAAAGACCTCTGACAAACAATACATGCTGTATCGGTAACAGCTTTTCAAGTAAGAAATATACAACGAAACCGACTGAATCGGAAATCAAAAGCTTAATGTATGACTGTATTCCGCCATAACGCCATACCTGATTGTATACCTGAAAACAAATTCTTGATACAAAAATTATTGAACCGGACAAAACCGTCTGAGCGATAATTCCTACGGTAGAAAGATTATCACTTCCAAGATAAACTACAAGCAACAGCAGACACACAAACAAAAAAATTATGATGTCGTATGTAATAAGTTTAAATCTTGTAGACAACGGTCTTTTATTTTTTTTGTTATTACTGCTCATACACGAATCTCATTTCATAAATATTCTGAATTAAACGCACAAAATTATAATAAACCAACTTGATTCTGTAACTT
>JAZUIT010000142.1:0-3589 GCA_045642385.1 Acutalibacteraceae bacterium | reverse complement strand
CTCTGTTTTTACATTCTCAAAGCGAGATTGGTAATTTGTGTCGCAGCAATCGGAGTTGTGCGTTTTTCGGTGCGTGGCTTCGGCTGCGCACTTTTTTATTTTAAGGAGTATTTAAGTAACTTTGATAAAGAAAATAAAATGGGTGTGGGTGGAACCCTCCGTCAATTATTCACTATTCACTATTACTTATTCATTAACAACGGGTGTGGGTGGAACCCACCCTCAATTATTCATTATTCATTATTAATTATTCATTAAAATCGGGTGTGGGTGGAACCCACCGTCAATTATTCACTATTCACTATTACTTATTCATTAATAATCGGGTGTGGGTGTAACCCACCCTTAACTCCTCACTCCTCACTCCTAACTCCTAACTAAAAAAAGCACCCGCTTTTTCAAGCAAGTGCTTTTTGTATTAATCAATCGTTTTGTCGGAAATTTCTTTCAGTATCTTGTTGAGGAAATCTTCAACAGCCATAGCACCGATATCGCCCTGTCCGCGCTTTCTGACGGAAACGGTACCCTCCTCAACTTCCTTATCACCGATAACGAGCATATATGGAATTTTCTGGAGCTGTGCTTCTCTGATTTTATAGCCGATTTTTTCTGCTCTGTCGTCAACCTCTACCCTGATACCTGCATCAAAGAGCTTTTGTTTAATTTCAAAAGCCTTTTCGTGGTGGCGGTCAGCGATGGGAAGAATACGAACCTGCCAGGGTGCAAGCCATGTGGGGAATGCACCGGCATATTTTTCAATCAGCAATGCGAGAGTTCTTTCATAACAGCCGATTGAAGTTCTGTGAATAATATAAGGATTTTTCTTTGTGCCGTCCTTATCAACATATTCCATACCGAACTGCTTTGCAAGCATCTGGTCAACCTGAATTGTGATAAGCGTATCTTCCTTGCCGTGAACATTCTTAATCTGAATATCAAGCTTCGGACCGTAGAATGCGGCTTCGCCGATACCGATTTCATAAGGAATTTCAAGGTTATCGAGGATTTTACCCATAATGCTCTGAGCTTCGTCCCACTGTTCGGGAGTGCCGATATACTTTTCACGGTCATCGGGATCCCACTGTGAAAATCTGTAAGAAACATCTTCATACAATCCCAAAGTTTTGAGCATATATACTGCAAGCTCTAAGCAACCCTTAAACTCATCCTCCAACTGTTCCGGAGTACACATCAGATGACCCTCGGAAATTGTAAACTGACGGACACGGATAAGTCCGTGCATTTCGCCGGAGGCTTCATTCCTGAAAAGAGTTGATGTTTCGTTATATCTTAACGGTAAATCTCTGTAAGAGCGGCTTCTGTTAAGATATGCCTGATACTGGAAAGGACAGGTCATGGGACGCAATGCAAATACTTCGTCGTCGGTTTCCTCGTCACCCATAACAAACATATTTTCTTTATAATGTCCCCAGTGACCCGAGATTTTATACAAATCACTCTTTGCCATATAGGGAGTTTTTGTCAACAGCCAGCCTCTCTTTTGCTCCTCATCTTCAACAAATCTTTGAAGTGTCTGAATAATTCTTGCACCGTTGGGAAGCATTATCGGCAAGCCCTGACCGATAACATCGGAGGTTGTGAAAATTTCAAGCTCTCTGCCCAATTTGTTGTGGTCACGCTTTTTGGCTTCCTCGATAGCCTCCAAGTATGCTTCCAAATCAGCCTGTTTTGTAAATGCGGTTGCATAAATTCTCTGGAGCATTTTATTTTTCTCGTTGCCTCTCCAATATGCACCGGTACAGCTTGTGATTTTAAACGCCTTAATTCTGCCGGTATCGGGAATATGAGGACCTGCGCAAAGCTCTGTAAATTCGCCCTGCTTATAGAAAGAGATTTTTTCGCCGTTGTCTGCGTGTTCCTTTATAAGCTCAACCTTATAGATTTCACCTAAATCTTCATAATATTTAATTGCCTCGTCGGGAGTCATTTCAAACTTTTCAAGAGGTAATGCTTCCTTGACGATTTTTTTCATTTCGGCTTCGATTTTTTCCGTTATATCAGGTGTAAACGGAACCTCGGAATCGAAATCATAATAAAATCCGTTATCAATTGCAGGACCTATTGCAAGCTTAACATCGGGGAAAAGGCGCTTAACAGCCTGAGCCAGTACATGAGATGCGGTATGTCTGAACGCCTTCCTTCCGTCTTCGTCGTCAAATGTTAAAATTGCAAGCTCGCAATCTCCGGTTATAGGTGTTCGCAAGTCAGCAACCTTTCCGTCTATTTTACAGGCACAGGCGGATTTATAAAGTCCCATACCGATTTCTTTGGCTAATTCCAAAGCGGTGGTGCCCTGTTCACACTCCTTGACTGTTCCGCCTTTTAATGTTACCTTAACCATGCTTTTCATCCTTTCTTTGATTCTATAAATATAATAACGGATTTATCTGTTCACCGTTAATAATGATTTCAAAATGCAGGTGCGGTCCCGTTGAATTACCGGTATTCCCCACAAGTGCAATTTTTTGTCCCTGAGATACAGTCTGTCCCCGTTCCACAATAACAGAGCCGGCTACACAGTGGGCATATCTGGTTTTTATTCCGTTGCCGTGGTTTATAATCACACTGCAACCGTAGCCTGCATCATTTTCCGACACCGACTCCACCGTTCCGTAAGCCGCCGCAACAATACTGCTGCCGTAAGCACCGCCGCCGGAAATGTCAATTCCGGTATGCGCTCTGCCCCATCTTGAACCGAAATATGATGTAATATGGTGTATTGACGGTACGGGCCAGGCAAAAACACCGCCGCCCACATCCCAATATTGTCCGTCATCGGCAGAAACAACAATACCCTGCTTTGTACCCACAAGCACCTTTTTGGTCACAGGCTCTCTGATAACTTTTTCGCTGATAATGCTGTCGGAAATCAGCTTTCCGCCGATATAAGTTTCCTCAGAGGTGACAAGCAAAGCCCCGTTTTTGCCCTGCACAACGGTTTTAGTGTCGCCGTAATAAAGCTTTGAACTGTTTTGCGTGACAGTCGAATAGGGTATGGATTTCGTAGTTTTTTTCGTCTTTAATAGCTTTATACCGAGGTTTTCGGCTTCTTTGGTAAGTGCCTTAGTGTCACAGACAACATCTGTTTTATCAGGGTACAAACCCTGTACATAATCAATTTTCTTTATATAGTCAACCTTGGTATTCCCGGTTTTTTTACTGTCAAGCACGCTTGAAAAAACTTCCCTTGCGTCCGTTTCATTTTTTACCGCACACAAAAACTTTCCGTCAAGATAAATTCCGCAGGCATTAACAACATCATAATCGGAATATTCAATCAACCTGTCACAAAGGGTTGCCGCATCGGTAAGCTTGTTTTTTGGTACTCTTTTAAGTGTATATTGCGGTGTACCTATAACATCATCCGTATGGTCATTTACCGTATCAAGTCCGCTTAAAAGCCTTTCCCGAGCCATATTTTCGGCTTCGTTTAAAACACTTTCGCCTGCTATGCAACCGATATTTTTACCGTTATAATTTATCTCCAACGCATAGGTAAAATTATTGAAATACCCTACCGTCACAATCAGGGCAACCACCGCCGCCACAGGCAGCAGACGGTTAATCA
>JAZUIT010000141.1:0-4227 GCA_045642385.1 Acutalibacteraceae bacterium | reverse complement strand
GGATCAAGCTTCGCTTCGTTCGTTTGCTTCACAATCGCAAAACATGGACTATGCGGTTCGCTCCCTCAGAATGCAAAAAATCCGAACAGATCCGCTGTTACGAATCGGTTCGGATATGACTGCTTTGGTGGAGCATAGCGGGATCGAACCGCTGACCTCTACACTGCCAGTGTAGCGCTCTCCCAGCTGAGCTAATGCCCCGTTGATTACTTGTATATTGTATCACACATTTAAACAATAATCAAGTACTTTTTGAAAAAATTATCACAAAACTTCATAAAATTAAATATAATACAATAAACACTTGCATTTTATTATTTATTGTGCTATAATATCGGTAAAGAAATTGATAGAGGTGCAATAAATTATCAGTAGCATCTGTTTTTCAAGGCTTTGGCAAAGGCTTATGGCGGATGTGAAAGGAATTATTGCCGAAGGCGGTTTTGCCACAGCCGTCTGGTAGGTGGAATAACATCCTCCCTACTGTCGCTATTGCGGAGAGCTATCTTATTTTTCCCATATATCGTATATTCGGGTTTATGAGATAGTCGATGCAGATCGGCTATTTTTCTTTTTCTTGAATAATTTATTTTAGGAGAGATTTAAAATGAAACAAAACAGTATTTTTAAGGGTGTAGCAACTGCGCTTGTAACACCCCTCAACGAAAAAGGAATTGATTACGAAAATTTCGGAAGACTTATTGACTGGCAGATTGAACAGGGAATTAACGCTCTTGTCATCTGCGGTACATCCGGTGAAGGCTCCACCCTCAGTGATGATGAACACAGAGAGGCTTTAAAATTTGCTGCAAAGCGTGCAAACGGCAGAGTTCCTATGATTGCCGGTACAGGCTCAAATGACACTGCTTATGCCATTGAACTGACAAAATTTGCCTGCGATGTAGGTTATGACGGTATGCTGGTTGTTACTCCCTACTATAACAAAGCAACTCAAAACGGTCTTATTAAGACTTTTACAGCCATAGCAGATGCCAGCACAAAGCCCTGTATTCTTTATAATGTTCCGTCAAGAACAGGTGTTAATATTGAACCTGAAACCTACGGTGTTTTAGCTGACCACCCAATGATTTCCGCCATCAAAGAGGCTAACGGTAATATTTCAAAAATTGTTGAAACCATGTCCATTATCGGTGATAGACTTGATTTATATTCAGGTAACGATGACCAGATTATTCCTGTTCTCGCTGTTGGCGGTTCAGGTGTTATTTCCGTACTTTCAAATGTTATTCCCAAAGAAACCGTTGAAATGTGCGATAAATTCTTTGCCGGCGACATAAAGGGTGCTTTAAAAATGCAGCTTGATTATCTTCCTCTTATCAATGCTCTTTTCAGCGAAGTAAACCCCATTCCCGTTAAGGCGGCTATGTCAGCCATGGGTTACTGTGATAATTATCTCAGACTTCCCCTTACTCCCATGGAGGATGCACACAGAGAAAAGCTTCTTAAAATTATGCGTGAAAACGGTTTGAATGTTTAAACTATACAAGAGGTGTTTAAAATGATTAGGATTGGTATTTCAGGTTACGGAAATTTAGGAAAAGGCGTTGAGGCTGCCGTTTACAACAATCCCGATATGGAGCTTGTTGCGGTATTTACACGCAGAAATCCCGACACGGTAAAGCTTCGCACCGAGGGTGCTTCGGTTGTATCCTTTGACAGAATTTCCGAATTTAAGGATAAAATTGATGTAATTGTCAACTGCGGCGGAAGTGCAACGGACTTGCCTGTTACAACTCCCGTTATTGCGGAAAATTTCAATGTTGTTGACAGTTTTGATACTCACGCAAAGATTCCCGAACACTTTGCAAATGTTGATTTAAATGCAAAGAAAGGCGGAAAAGTTGCAATAATTTCCGTTGGCTGGGATCCGGGTATGTTTTCTTTAAACAGGCTTTATATGAACGCTATTCTCCCCCACGGAAATGATTATACATTCTGGGGACGCGGTGTAAGTCAAGGACATTCAGATGCCATTCGCCGTATCGACGGTGTTATTGATGCAAGGCAGTACACCGTACCGGTTGAAAGTGCGGTTGAAAGTGTCCGCAACGGTGAAAATCCTCAGCTCACCACAAGAGATAAGCACACGAGAGAATGTTATGTTGTTGTTGAGGACGGTGCAGACAAGGCAAGAATTGAAAATGAAATTAAGACTATGCCCAACTATTTTGCGGACTATGATACGACAGTAAACTTTATTTCAATGGACGAACTAAGGGAAAAACACATGGGTATTCCCCACGGCGGAAGCGTTATCAGAAGCGGTTTCACAGGCTTTGAACTTAACACAAAGCACACAATTGAGTACAGTCTGAAATTAGAGTCAAATCCCGAATTTACCGGTAGTGTTATTGCCGCTTATGCAAGAGCCGCTTATAAATTAAGTAAGCAAGGCGAAACAGGTTGCAAAACCGTTTTTGATATTGCACCGGCTATGCTTATGACTCAGGACAGCGATTTTATCAGAGCTCATATGTTATAAGTATTATTAAAAAATTATGATATTTTTTAAAAAAGCTCTTGACATTTTTTAAAAAACAAAGTATAATACTCTATGTTGTTGCGGAATTGTGTAAGGGTAGCACGACAGACTCTGACTCTGTTTGTGAGGGTTCAAATCCTTCTTCCGCAGCCATAGGAACAGGTACGGTTTTAAGCTGTACCTGTTTTTTTCGTTTAAGAATAATGCAAGTGTATAATTTTACATTATTGTATTTTTCCCGGTTTTTTTACAAAAGTCAAATTTTTCATTGAAAAAAATTTTCATTGTGTTATAATATATTTTGCATATTTGGAAAAAAGAGGTAATTTAATGTTAAAAAGTGTACTGTCAATTGTTAAATCAGCTATAAAAATCACTCACGGTGTTTTGTCAGAAAAAGACGGTCTTGCCGCACAGTATGACACCGTAACTTCGGTGAAACAGTTGGGTGAAAATATGTTCATCCTTGACTATAAAAACGATTATTACATTGACGAAATGCTTCGTGACGGATGTTCGGACATCAACGAAATGGTTGATTTTGTAGCAAAAAAGACCTTACTCAAAAAAACAGATTTTCCGGGTGCGGATTATATTGGAGGCGGTTGTTCAACCTTCGAAGCTTATACACCTGAGGGCAACCACATTATGGGCAGGAATTTTGATTTTAAGGACGCTCCCTGTATGGTAGTGTGGACACATCCGAAAAATCATTATGCAAGTGTTGCGGTTGCCGATACTAACTTTATGGCTTACGGTACACACACTCACAAAATTAAAGGTAAGAAAAATGCACTGGCGCTACTCGCTCCCTATTGCTGTGTTGACGGAATAAACGAAAAAGGACTTGCAATTGCAGTTTTACAGATAAGAGCCGATGCAGTTAATCAAAACGATTCTTCAAAGAAAAATCTTACCACAACCGCTATGATTCGTGCGGCACTTGATACCTGTGCGGACATTGACGAGGCTGTAGAATTGTTCAGAAAATATAATATGCACGATTTATTAGGTTGCTGTTACCACTATCAGCTCATTGACAAATCCGGAAAATCGGTAATTATCGAATACATAAATAATGAAATGTTTGTTTATTCCGAGATTGATAAAAAATACCCCTGTACCGGTTCTGTTTTTTGTGATGATAATATACCTTTCCTTTATTCAACAAACTGCACCGCAACGAAAGATATCGGTGATTTTAAAGTTGAACAGCACGGTAAGGACAGAATGGATGCTATGGTGGAAGTTCTAAAAGCTAAAAACGGTGTTTTGACGGAAAACGAAGCTATGGATTTATTAAGCTATGTTAAGCTTGATTATAATCACCCAAAATATCCGTGGAACATTGTTGCTTTGTGGAGTTCGGTTTACAATGCGGATAAATGCACAATGAAAATTGTTGCCAATACAGATTATAAAAATGTATACACATTTGATGTTAATAAACCATGCGAAATTATTTCCAAAGATGATGTAAGTAGCTCCGCCTATACCACAAAAGAGTGGGAATACTTATAATATATTAAATACATTGTTAAAAAAGATTGCGAAAAGCCTGAGCCTTTGCAATCTTTTTTTATTTTATTTATTTTTCACTGATTTTAATTTTTCATAAAAACCGGCGCCGAGTATCTTCTTGATTTTTTTCTTGATTTTTGCCTTGCGTCTGTGCCTTTCGTTCTTTTTCTGTATTAAGTCGGAGGCCAAGCGGTCTTAGGAAG
>JAZUIT010000140.1:0-4449 GCA_045642385.1 Acutalibacteraceae bacterium | reverse complement strand
ATCGCCTCACTTTACAACAATGAAACATACAAGCTCAAAGTCGTTTAGTCCAGAGATTTTTGAAGTTAATGCAGAAGTACCACCTGACTTGAACAAGCTATCTATATCACTTTCTTCTTTAACTTCAATAATTGAAGCAATAGCCTTACCCAACAGCTCGGAAATCTTTGACATATTCTTTCCGTCTTTTGTTTCATCATTAAAGGGTTTATATGCTTCGGGTATGGGTTCGGTTTTACCTTTACAAATATGTCTTAATTTATCAAGCAGTTGTTTCGGTGAAAGGTGGTCACATATAACCTTACCGTCCTCACCGACATACACCATATAAAACGGGTGCAGGCGGTTTTGCTTATCAATATTCACACTGTCCGAACGGTTTTTCAATACAAATATCACACCTGCCGGTGCATCCCCGGTTGCCGGCACAACGGCGTGAAGTCCAAAAGGTGATTTATCAATATCGGGGTGATTTTTAACATATTCAAGCAAATCAAGTCTAAATTCATTCAGCCCCAAATCCATAATTGAAATGCCTGTTGACATTTCTTCAATATCCACAACTTCTTCCTTTAACCTTTGAAGCTGTGCTTTACGGTATTCAAGGTCGGTTTTTTCCTCATTGCTGATTATATTATCATCACCTGTTGCGGTCATATCAACAATTTTCATCCTTGTTTCAACCTTGGATTTTAGGTCGATATATTCATCAAGTGTAACATTCGGCCAAAAGTTTACAAGCTGTATAACCTTATTCTTACTGCCTATACGGTCAATTCTTCCGAAACGCTGTATAATACGCACGGGATTCCAATGTATATCATAATTGATAAGATAGTCGCAGTCCTGCAAATTCTGTCCCTCTGATATACAGTCCGTTGCAATCAAAATATCAATACTTGTATTATCATCAGGCATAAGCAGTTGCTTGTCCTTTGATATTGGTGAAAAGCAGGTTAAAACAGTATTCAAATCTCTATTCTTTAAATTTGCCGTTGTTCTGCCCTCAACCGTTCCGGTTACCATAGCCGTATCAAGTCCGAATTTTTCTTTTATATATGTACTTACATTTTCATACAGATAATATGCCGTATCTGCAAAGGCTGTGAAAATTATAACCTTTTTATTATCACCGTTTATGGGGTGTTTTATTTTGTTTGTAACAACATTAAAAAGCTCCTGCAATTTACAATCATATTCAGGTGTTATATCACCTACCATAAGATTCAAAAGCTCCAATGTTTCACGGTCTTTTTCAAGGCTTCGTTTCCACGAAATATAGTCCATATCCGCAAGTTCGATTTTTATTTTTTTACCGAAAGTGAATACATCATCATCGTTCAAATCGTCAAAATCAAATGTATCAAAATCAAAATCGTCCCGTTGGGTAATTTCCGTTATATCAACAAAATGATAGGGTTCGGATTCATAATCAATAAATTCATCAATTTTGCCGATTGTTTCGGTTATATAATCCTTAATTCTGTTTACGGTAAGTCTGAAAGAATATACGGAGCTTTCCATTCTTTTCATCAGATTTACAGCTGTTATTCTGCGTATGCCCTGCTCACGGTTTGCCTGAGTGAAGCCGATATTTACCTTATTATCCTCGTACAGTTCTGCGTATTTATCTATCTTGCTTTCAAGTATATACAAAGACGGGGTGTATATTGACAATGTAAGCTTCATCAGTTCTTCAAATATCTGATTATACCCTATCGCATCCTTTAAGTCAGTTAAATTCGGTTGCAAAGATATGGGCGTAAGCCTTTGGGGAAATGTGCCTATGTCGGTTGTATCATAGTATTTCTGTATATGCTTACGGGAACGGGCTATTGTCACGGAGTCCAAAACCTCAAAAAAGTCAAAATCCAACATCCTTAACAGATTTTCTGTTGTCCTGTGCTGTGGCTCCCATTTGCTCCATGTATTAAATGCCTGCTGTGCATTTTTGAAAATATCATTTATTGTGCGTTTGGTATTGAGTTTTTCATCAATTATATCTGTGTTGCCCTCATAGGCTAATGCAATCTGATTTCTTAAATCGGTGAATTTATTATTTACAGGTGTTGCCGAAAGCATAAGAACCTTGGTCTTAACGCCTTTTCTGACAACCTTATTAAGAAGCTTCAAGTAGCGGTTTTCTTTTTCGTCATCTTCGCTGACGGTAACTTTTCCGCCGTTACGGAAATTGTGGGATTCATCTATAACTACAAGGTCATAGTTGCCCCAGTTCAATCTGTCCAAATCAAGGCCGTTTGACTTCCCGTGCGTTCTGTTTAAATCAGTATGATAAAGCACATCATAATTTAATCTGTCAGATGCAATGGGGTTATTCGTATAGTTATCCTTATATGTATTCCAGTTATTAGCTAATTTTTTGGGACACAAAACAAGTACGGATTTATTCCTGTTTTCATAGTATTTTATAACTGCAAGTGCGGTGAATGTCTTACCTAAACCAACACTATCCGCTAATATACAACCGTTGAACTTCTCAAGCTTATTTATAATCGCAAGTGCCGCATCCTTTTGGAAATTATAAAGCATATTCCATATTTTGCTCTCTTTGAACCCGGTTGCTTCATTGGGTAAAACATCCTCGGAAATGTCTTCAAGAAATTCATTGAAAATATTATACAGGGTTACAAAATATATAAAATCCGGGGAGTTTTCATTATAGGCTGTGGTTATACTTTCGATTACTTCATCCGTCACATCCTGCAACTTGTTTTTATCTTTCCAAATTGTATCAAACAAATCAAGATAATACTGTGTAAGCGGCATTTCAATTTTCTGCACAAAATTATATACATTGTTTCCGCTTTCACAACCCAAATCTACCGTTGTAAATCCGTTAAGAGGCATATAATTTTTATCGTTTACATTCATAAATCCTGCCATATTTTCGTTGGTGATGTTGGATTTGAATGTAACTTTCTTTCGTATCCACTCTGCACACTCTTTCGCTATTGCCTTTTGCGTCAGCTCGTTACGGAGTTTAACTTCAAATTCAGTTCCGTATAAACTGCGTTCACGGTTAAGGCGTGGAATATAAAACTCACGCTTTTCTTTCTTTGCTTTTTCTTTGATGAATGTCGGTGATGTAAAAATAAAACGCAGTTCATCAATGTTTTGCAGTTCTTTTCTTAAAACCTGAAAAGCATAAATAGAAAAACAGGCAGCAGCAATAGAAATTTTACTACCTTTTTTTATTTCAACGGATAAATCATCCTTTAAAGTTTTGTTGATATTATCAATAACTTCCATATCCAACATCCTTGTTGCAAAAAATTCTGACAAAAACTCAATATTATTATAGCTTATTCCCCATAAAATAGCAATATTTTACAAGATTATTTTGTATAAAAAAAGAACTGCCACCGAAGTGACAGTCCGCATAAACTATTTTTTAATAACTTTCATTTAGAACTTCTAAGAGTTCTGTTACGTTCTTCAACTAAAGAAATAATATAAGCAGTTTTTTCAAAAATTGCATTGTCATCATTGCTGTTGACATCCTCTTTTAATTCACAAATTACAGCAAAAATAGTTTGTTCCAAATTACTGACAGAAGGATTTGCTCTTGACGGACTGGCGTGTATGCAATCGTAAGCTTTTTCAATTTCTTTGTTTGATTTCTGACTTTCTGCTTTACCTATCAACAGTTTAATTTTAGATTCGGCTTGTTTAAGATATGCCACCTGACTATCTGTTTCTTTAGCACTTTCCGTAGAAGCTTCGTTTGCGATTAAAAAAGGAATCAAACAAGCAGCATAAATTCCGGAAATAATTATCTGTACAATAAGTGAAGCCTTGAAGGAATCGGCATTTACAAAAACAAATACCAAGCCTGTAATAAATTCAATAATAAAATATATCGTTGAAATCGAATAAATTGAGAAACCGAAAGCTACTTCTCCTTTACCGTTTTTTACCAGTAATGGTGTTAAAACAATCATTACATAGGCAAAATGTATAAAAGCGTAAGCAATCCAGCCGGAAGCATTATGTTGCGTGCCACCTGCCACAAAAAACACTACATTAAACACAACTAAAAATACCAAATCAAGTATTATTCTTAAAACAGATTTTTTATTCATTTTCATTACCTCTCTCTCATTTCTACAATATTTATGCGTTCCTTTCTTACAGTAAAAAAATGAATCCCGTATTACTCAGCCTATTATCACGCACATCAGAATTTGATCCCATTTTTTATGCAAAGGTTTGATTTCCCCACTTTCAGTATGCCATAAAAGCTCAATAGATGTTGTTTTTATTCCGGCAATTCAGCATTCATTTTAATGTTAATGATTAAAAGCTGTGATTAATTTTCTAAGTTTTTCAATTCGGCTGTGATAATATTTATTCTTGCATTAATTTTTTCTTTACGTGATTTTGAAAATATACCTAAGTTAGTCAGTTCAACATTTAGATTATTTAATT
>JAZUIT010000139.1:0-3008 GCA_045642385.1 Acutalibacteraceae bacterium | reverse complement strand
ATCACTTTCCTATAATGTACTGAAAGAATATAATTATAATACTAAGCTTATCCCGGATTCTGCATTTTTACTTGATTATGAAGAATTACCTTTGCCGGAAGGTTTTCAGGAATGTAACACTGTGGGTATTAATATCAGTCCGATGATAATCAATAATGAATCGGAAAGCGGTTGTGCATTTGAAAATTATAAAGCACTTATAGACTTTATTATCAAAAAAACCGATATGCAGATAGCTTTAATTCCCCATGTGATTTGGGAATGGCAGAATGATGACCGTGAACCGATTAAAGAACTGTACAATATTTTCAAAGATACCGGACGAATTGTAAAAATAGATGATTGTAATGCACAGCAATTAAAAGGTTATATTAAAAGATGTAGGTTTTTTGTCGGCGCAAGAACTCATTCAACTATTGCGGCGTATTCTACCTGTGTCCCGACATTGGTTGTCGGTTATTCTTTAAAGGCGAGGGGAATTGCAACTGATTTGTTTTCAACTGATGAAAACTATGTAATTCCTGTTCAAAGTTTGAAAAATAATGATGATCTGATAAATGCTTTTAAATGGCTTTATAATAACGAAAAACAAATTTCAGAGCATTTAAAAAATATTATGCCGGAATATTCGCAAAGAGCTTATCAATCAGGTGAGGAGCTTTTGAATTTATGAGCAGTTTAGTAAGTATTATTGTTCTATGCTATAACAGAGAAAAGGTTATTCGCCGTTCTTTGGAAAGCATTTTAAATCAAACCTATGATAATATTGAATGTATTGTTGTCAATGACGGTTCAACGGATAAAAGTTTGGAAATAATCAATTCTATGAAATCGGAATTTGAAAGCAGACACTATGAATTGAAAATTATTTCATCAGAAAACCGGGGAGCCGCCGGTGCGACAGCCGGAGCATTGAAGTTTATTTCGGGTAAATATGTTTCCATGTTGGATTCGGACGATGTTTTTTTACCGGAAAGCATAGAATTGAGAGCTGAATTTCTTGATAATAACGCTGATTGTTCAATGGTTATTTCGGATGGCTATAAAGTCCGTGAAGATGATATAGAAAATGTTATTGAAAAATTCAGTGACTCTGTAGATACAGATATATTTGGCAATGATTATTTTACAAATGTTTTGTTGTCAAAGGCATATACCTGGTCGGGAAGCTATATGCTTCGTTCGGACATTCTTCTTGATTATTACAGCAGCCATAATTTTATTTTATCAAGGTTTGGGCAAAATTTGCAGATGGTTTTGCCGGTCGCATATAAGAATAAATGCGGTTTTATCAGTAAGCCGTTGATGAAGTATATATTTCAGAATCAATCTCTTTCGGTAATCGGAAACATACCCAAGGGTGCAGATATCGAAGTTAATAATTATATAGGTTACAGGGATATAAGGTTGGGTTTGGTTGATGATATAATTGATGATGAAAATGTTCGTGAAAGTCTGAAAAAACAGATAATTGTACATACCGCAAGGCTTTCTCTGCGACAGTACAGAGTTGATAAAATGTTTAAAAAAGCAAAAGAGCAATACAGGATTTTATGTGATTATGATTCAAATACTGTTGATGACAAAGTCGAGCTTATGAGTATTAAAAGTGAGTTGCTTGCAAGACTGTGCCGAGTATTAAAAATCAAATGAAATACTTAAAAATTATATTAACAGCTCTGATTAGTTTTGTTTTTTGCTTATCTGTTATATTATGTGGTGATAATTCATTGAAAATTTCTCGATATACAATAGAAAACGAAAAAATATCAAATCCTTTGCGCATAGTACTGGTGTCTGATTTACATTTAATTGAATACGGAAAAGATAATTGTGTATTGCTTAAAATGATTGAGGACGAAAAACCGGATATTATTGCAGTTACAGGTGATGTTACGCAGAGATTTAAAGATGACCAATCTTCTGCTTATAAGTTTCTTGAAAATGTATCAAAAATTCAGAATACATATTTCTGCATAGGTAATCATGAATACACTCTTGAATACCAGTATGGCGGTGTCTTTGACAGAATTAAAAAAACAGGTGTAAGGTTTTTGTACAACGAGGCTGATACTGTTATAATAAAAGGACAAAGTATATGTATCGGCGGATTATCTTCTTTCCCGGAGCAATGTACTCAGGAATTTGCTTTTCTTGAAAATTTTGAAAAAAATGATTGTTTTAAACTGCTGTTATGTCATTATGCGGATTATTTCGGATTTATATTGAAAGACCGACCGCTTGATTTAATTTTATCGGGTCATGCACATGGAGGACAGATAAGACTTCCGTTTATCGGCGGTTTGTTTGCACCTGAACAGGGATTGTTCCCAAAATATACTAAGGGTGTTTATAAATCGGATAAATCAACTGTTGTTGTTTCAGCCGGGCTTGCGAATACGGTGAAATATCCGAGATTAAATAATCCAACTGAGTTGGTTGTTATTGATATAACATAGATTGTTTAAAATATACAAAAAAATTTATTTATTATTTTTTTTATTTACAGAAAAATTTCTGTTTTGTCTTTAAATCTTTTGTAAAATATATTACAATATAAGCGGATGTTATTTTTGGAGGTTAAAAAATGTCGGAATTAATGATGGATAATTTAACAACTATACCCGTGGGTCCTCTTGCGATTATTGCTTTACCCGGTTGCCAGGAGCTTGCCGCTAAGGTGGATGCACATCTTGTGAAAGCAAGGAGCATCAGAAACAGTGAGCATAAAAAGACTTTAGCTTTTTCGGGTTACGAAAGAGAAACGTATATTATGGATGCGAAATTTCCGAGATTCGGTACCGGAGAATGTAAGGCGGTAATTGACCAGTCTGTAAGAGGATATGATATCTTCATTATTTGTGATATGTTTAATTACGGCGAAAAGTACAAAATGTACGGCGAAGAAAGAAGTATGAGTCCGGATGACCACTATGCAAATCTTAAAAGGGCTATAAGTGCCGTTGCCGGAAAAGCCAGAAGAATAAGCGTTGTTATGCCAATGCTTT
>JAZUIT010000138.1:0-3085 GCA_045642385.1 Acutalibacteraceae bacterium | reverse complement strand
CAAGAATCAAAGATTAAACTTGCAAATTTTACCGAAATTTGCTATAATATGAATGTAGATATTTTTATGATTTCAGAAGGTAGGTGAATTTATTGTCGCAGTACAATAAAATGACTGAGGAAGAAATTTCACAGGAAAAAGCTAAGTTACTTAAAGAATATAATGAATATAAAGAAATGGGCTTAAAGCTTGATATGTCAAGGGGTAAGCCGGGTTCGGCTCAGCTTGATTTAACTATGGATATGTTTAATTTTTCGGCTTCGGATAATGCACTGAATGCCGCTGACGGCTTCGATTGCAGGAACTACGGTTTACTTGACGGCATAAAAGAATGTAAAGAGCTTTTTGCAGAAATTTTGGATGTAGATGTCAAAAATATAATTGTGGGCGGTAATTCAAGCCTTAATTTAATGTTTGATTATGTGTCACAGTGTATGACACACGGTGCGGGTTCTTTGCCTTGGGCAAAGCTTGATAAGGTGAAATTCATCTGTCCTGTTCCCGGATATGACAGACATTTTTCAATATGCGAATACTTCGAAATTGAGATGGTCAATGTTGATATGACTGAAAACGGCCCCGATATGGATAAAATCGAGGAGCTTGTCAAGGATAGTTCTGTCAAAGGTATGTTCTGTGTTCCGAAATATTCAAACCCCCAGGGTATTACATATTCCGATGAAACCGTCAGAAGAATTGCGGCATTGAAGCCGGTTGCAGAGGATTTCAGAATTATATGGGATAACGCCTACTGCGTTCATGATTTAAACGATACGCCGGATACATTACTGAATATTTTTGACGAATGTAAAAAATGCGGCAGTGAGGATATGGTTATTGAGGTTACATCAACTTCAAAAATCAGCTTTCCCGGTGCCGGTGTTTCCGCAATAGCCGCATCCGACAACAACATAGCAATGATAAAGAAAAGAATGGCTAATCAGACAATCAGTCATGACAAGCTCAATCAGTTAAGGCACGCAAAATATTTTAAAAACGCCCAGGGAATTAAAGAACATATGAAAAAGCACGCCGCAATAATTGCACCTAAGTTTGATATTGTGTTGGAAGAGCTTGAAAATGTAATCAAACCTTTAGGTATTGCAAGCTGGCAGAAGCCCAACGGCGGTTATTTTATAAGCCTTGATGTGCCGGACGGCTGTGCAAAGAGAGTTGTAGAATTGTGTAAGGAAGCGGGTGTTGTGCTGACCGGTGCAGGTGCTACATATCCTTACGGTAATGACCCCAGGGACAGAAATATAAGGATTGCACCCACATATCCTGATGTTGAAGAATTAAAGACCGCAACAAAGATTTTGAGCCTTTGTATAAGGTTAGCGGCACTTGAACAGAGGTAAGTATGAGAGAAATTGATGTAAAAATTATCGAAAATACAGTAGCCGAGCTGTGTATAAAAGCCAACAAAATATTGCCCTGTGATTTGGAAAAATCAATTTACACTGCTTCTGAGGTTGAAGAAGCCGAGCTTCCCAAAGGTATTATGGGGGATTTGTGTAAAAATCTTGATGCCGCAAGGGAGCTGGATATTCCGATTTGTCAGGATACGGGAATGGCTGTGGTATTTGTTGAAGTGGGACAGGATGTTCATTTTGTCGGCGGTAGTTTTGAAGAAGCCGTAAATAACGGTGTGGCAAAGGGCTATACCGAGGGATTATTGCGTTGCTCCGTTGTCGGCGACCCTTTAAGGAGGGTGAACACAAAGAATAATACTCCGGCTGTGTTGCATACTAAAATTGTCGAGGGTGACAAAGTGAAAATCACCGTTGCGCCAAAAGGCTTCGGCAGTGAGAATATGAGCAGTATGAAAATGATGCTGCCTTCTAATTCCCGGGAAGATGTTATTGACTGGGTTGTATCGGCTGTAAAGGATGCCGGCAGTAATCCTTGTCCGCCTATGGTTTTGGGTGTGGGTATCGGCGGTGATTTTGAACAGTGTGCATATCTTGCCAAAAAAGCCTTGTGCAGAAGTGTATCGGTAAGAAATCCGGACGAGTATTATGAAAAAATGGAAGCGGATATTTTGGAAAAGGTAAACGCTTTAAATATAGGTCCCCAGGGCTTCGGCGGTAAGACGACTGCGTTGGCTGTTAATATCGAAGTTGCCCCTACACACATAGCAGGTTTACCGGTTGCACTCAATGTCGGATGCCACGTAACACGCCATTCTGAAAAAATTATATAAATTTTTCATAAAAATTTCCAAAAAACTATTTATTTTTTATAAATTATGTGGTATAATATAACCGTAATCAAGAGAGATTACGGTTATTTATATGTAAGGGAGATGTCATTTATGAAAACTACGATTATCGGCAGAAAGTGCACACTGAGAGATTCTTTCAAAGAAAGAGCAGAAAAAAAGCTTGCCAAAATCGAGAAACTTTTCGGTGAGGAAGCCGAAGCGAAAGTAACCGCAACGGCTGAGAAAAGTATCAAAATTGTTGAAATCACCGTTTATAAAAACGGTATGATTTTCAGGGCAGAGGAGCGTTCTCAGGATATGATTGACGCACTTGACGACTGTGTCGATACCCTTATCAGAAAAATCAGAAAGAATAAGACGAGGATTGAAAAAAAGCTCCGTGATGTAAGCTTTGACGATATAGTTGCAGGTGCAGATGAAAAAGAGGATGCAGATTATGAAGTTGTCCGTACAAAGGAAGTTGAATTGAAACCCCAACTCGTCGAAGAAGCAATTTTGCAGATGAATCTGTTGGGACATCAGTTTTATATGTTTTTAAATGGTGAAACCAACGAAGTTAATGTGCTTTATAAAAGAGGAGAAAGCGGCTACGGAATTATTATCCCGAAAACAGAATAGTTGAAAAAGTGAATGAATTGTGATATAATTACGGGACGGCTTCGGTCGTCCCACATTATATTTTTGGAGATTTTTATGAATATTAATTTCGTTATTCCCTGTTTATTAGGTCTTGAAGGTATTATTGCCGATGAATTAAGGCATCTTGACGCCCAAAATGTTACCGCCGAAAACGGCAGAGTGCTATTCAGCGGTGATGAATATACACTTGCGAGGGTGAATATTAATTCAAGATACGCCGAG
>JAZUIT010000137.1:0-7232 GCA_045642385.1 Acutalibacteraceae bacterium | reverse complement strand
TACGCTTACAATGAAAAATACTCAGGTGAAGTCTCGACAATGGATAAAAAGGTCAGGGTTCACAATACAATTTCAGTAACCTTTGTCGATGAAGACGGAACTATACTTAATAAGCAAGCTGTACCATATGGTGCAGATGCTTTGACACCGGTTTATCCCAAAAAGAAAGGTTACTCATTTGCAGGTTGGGATAAAGAATACACAAACATCATTGAACCGACGGTTATTACAGCACAGTATGTGAAAAAGATTTTCTCAGTGACTTTTTATGATGCGGAAGGCAACAAAATCGGTGATTCGCAGAAAGTAAAGTATGGTGAAGCGGCGACATCGCCCGACACATCCGAAATTAAAGGGTTTATTTGCTGGGACAAAAGTTTCGATTACATTGACAATTCAATAAAGGTTTCAGCCGTTGTTTCAAAATCCAGAGTAGAGAATGAAACATTGCATCTAAACACATATGAGGATTGGACGGAATGGTCAACATCGAAACTTGAGGGATTTTCAAGTGAAAATACGAGAACAAAAACCCAATATAGATTTAGAACTAAATCAACAAAAACGAGCAGTTCATCAACCGTGCCAGGTTGGACGTATGAAAAGAGAGATACTAACCTTGGTTCATGGAGCGGTTGGAGCGGTTGGCAAGATAGCTCAGTTTCCAATCAGTATAGTGACGGATATCTTGTAAAAGAAGTTCAAGGTCAAACGAATCATATCGGTTGGTATATGGATTATTATCTTTATACAAACACAAATTGCCAAAGTTACCGCGGATACTATAAAACCGCACAGAGCGGAATGACACTTCGTTATCATATCGGCGAATTTACAATGACTGATGCCCAATTAAATAGTACGAAGCAAGTGGCTTCTGGTAGCAACACGCCGTCAGGCAATGGTGGCTCGGGGACAAATAAGTCCGGTACTACAGGATATTGGTTTTCTCAAGGCAACTGGGGCGGTTCTTTATATGCACTCCATTTTAAAACCAGAGAGTGGACTAAATATCAATATAGATATAGAACTCGTACTTTGACTTATACGAATTATTTTTATAAATGGTCAGATTGGTCAAGCTGGCAGGATACAGCAGTTTCGGCAAATGATATTACTCAGGTCGAGAAAAGGACGATGTACAGCTATAATGTAGCGGATTACTCTGCTGATATAGACGGTGAATTTCTCGTGACAGTCACGAACGCTAAAGCAGTTCGTGAAGGCGAGGGCAGCGGTTATACCGTAACATTTGATGTCAATAACAGAACAGCAAAGGAATTTGAAGGAAGAGCAGTTGTCGCTCTGAAAACAACTGCAGGAAAGTTTATTACCCTTAGCGAGTCTTCGGCATTTATTCTTCAGCCTTCGGATATTTCCACTAATAAGTTTACGAAGAAGAGTATCAAGGTTCTTGTTCCTTATTCCGGTGCTGCAACTGTTGCTGAGGTTTATATTATAAAGAACTACAATGTTCTTATTCCTGTTTCGGCAGTAACGGTTGTCAATGAAATTGAAGCAAAAGATAATTTTACTGATTGGCTTCCTGATGAACAGGCTCCTAAAACGTATTTCTCTGCAACTGATTACAGAACCGAGTATAGAAAGAAAGAACTTGAAACAAAAGAAACTTCAGCCACAACTCTTGCAGGATGGGATAGAATCGGAGAGAGAATTGGCAGTTATACATATTGGGGTTGGAGTGATTGGACATCAAATCCTGTTTCAAGTACAGCAACAAGGGAAGTTGAAAAAAAGACGGAATCATATGTAACAGGATATGGTATCCGGGAATGGAATACGCAGGCAATTAGTTCACCGCATTATAGACATTATTGGGACTATAACCATGGGACCGAGAGGAGTACATACGGTCAGTTTTACAGAGAAAACTGGATTTCTTTATCTGATTGGCAAAACAATTATATAAATGTTGCCCCGGGAGGCTCATCAAGCGGAGGCAGTTGGGGATATAATAAATCCGGTGCTTACGGAAGATATGATGGAAGCGGAATAATTTGGTTCCCAAGTTATACAAGTTACGGCTATAATACGTACTACAGATATCAGGACAAAACTCCCAATTATATTTATACCTATGGAAGATGGCAGGAGTGGAGTGATTGGAGCACGACTCCTGTGGCAGAAATCGCAGGTAAGGTTCAGGTAGAAACAAGGCAGACGAGACGTTACGAAGTCAATGATCCGACGGAAAACAATACCGGTAAGACAAGGACGCTTGTCGGTGCTGTTGATTCATCACTTGCAGGAAAGCAGGCAGCACTCTTTGTCTATAAGATAGGCGAGGCGTCTGACTATACAAACGAATATATCGGTCAGACAACAATTAATGAAGACGGCTCATACAAGTTTACGCTCAAACTCAGAGAAGAGCCGAGCGCAGAGACCGGCGATTTTACGGTCACACTAGGAATCGAGGATACAAATACCGTTTTAATTCTTGATCCGATCAAAGCACCGCTTAAGGAGCATACAGTAAACATCTGTGATGATGACGGAACAGTTCTTGATACCCAAATAGTAAAAGATGGCGAAAGTGCAGTTCTTCCGGCAACAAATCCTACAAGAGCAGGATACACATTTGCGGGATGGAATTATTCGAATGCTTCAATTTTTGAAGATACAAACATTAAGGCTCTATATGCGCAGGATGAGTACACGGTCGTGTTTATCGACTGGACAAATAAGACTTTCGAAATGAAAACGGGGTATCATTATGGTGATCCGCTTATTGCCCCTGACCTGAACTATTCCGATGGTGCACTTGTTGACTATGGCGAAGACAACGCAACAACCAGAGGGTATTGGAAGGGTGTCACGGACGGAACGGTAGTAACTCAGAATATGGTTATTACTGCAGAATATAATGAAAAGACATTTGACGTGGTATTTTATGACTACGATAAAAATGTAATAAGCTCCCAGAAAGTTAAATATGGTGAGTCTGCTGATATTCCGGAACTTATCACCGATGATGAACATATCTTTATTGGTTGGGATAGCGAACAGCTTAGTCATATTACACAAAACATTGAAGTTGAACCTAGGTTTGCGTTTGCAAAGACCGCAGATAAGCCTGTCTCAAATATAGACTCCGGTATTTATCGGGACGCACAGACAGTTACTCTTGCCAGTGCAACAAAAAATGCTGTCATTTATTATTCAATTGATGATGGCAATGCAAAATTATATACTCAGCCTATTTACATTGAAAAATCATCCAAGATTACAGCATATGCGGCAACCTTCGGTCACAACAACAGCGAGAAGCTTGAAATTTTTGTTGCGGTTAACAAAATCGGAGACGAGCAAAGCTGGAAGTATCCCGTATATATTAATAACGGTGATGAAGAAGTTGATAGCTTCTTCGTTGAAAACGGAAAGACTGTTAAAGGCTACTATGATGTGACAAATATTTCTGATTGGGTTAGTGCTGAAAATGCACCTGAAGGTGCGCAGATTGTTGATCAAAAATACGCCTATACCGAGCGTTTAACGATGGAATCCGATAAGCCTGTGCTTGACGGATGGACTTTATACGATACCCAAAAGACATGGAGTAACTGGAGCGAATGGTTATCCTACAATCCGGATAACGGAATGAGAAATGTCGAATCTCAGTCAGCTTATGATCACACAGAATATCACTACTATAGATATACTAACAGCTCTCATAGTGGAATTTATACAGAATCAAGAAGTGGGTATACGATTCTCGAAGATAAGTGGTTTACATATGTTTTACCTAAAGCTTCAGGCTTCAGCAATATAAGCTATGATGGTATCGATAATTGGGCAAATCGTTGGGTAAGAGTTGATTATGCCGGCAATTATTCAGGTGTATCCGGTTGGACACGGGATATATATCGTGATGAATGGCGTTATCAGGATCCTGTTTACACTTATTATTACTATAAGGATGAGGCTAAAGAATCAAATGAGCTTCCGCAGGGTGATAATATTTTCAATGTTCAGCGGCTTATAAGGTATCGTCTTAGTGATAATGAACTGACAGGATATATTCTTGACGGTTATTGCACTGATTCAACTTTCACACATTCATGGAATATCGAAACCGATAAAGTGACATCTCAGCTTGGACTTTATCTTAAATACACTCCGAGAGAATATACTGTTAAATTTGTTGATGCAGATGGGAATGAACTTAAGACAGAAATAGTCAAATATCTTGGCACAGCAGTTCCGCCGGAGGTTGAAAATTCTGAAACGATGACTTTCACCGGATGGGATACCAATGAATTTAACCGAGTAACCGGGGATTTGACGGTCAAGGCTGTTATGGTCAATAATGATGAGCTGGCATTAGTCAACTTAAACAAAAACTCGATTACGATGATTTCAGGAATGAATTATACGTTGAAGGCAACTGTGACGCCGACACAATTTGAGGATAATACTCTTATTTGGTCAAGCAGTAATCCTATTGTTGCAACAGTCGATGCGAATGGGACTGTCACGGCTATTTCCGCAGGTGAAGCAGAAATAAGTGTTACTGTTACAGGTTTAAGAAATGCGACAGTTGCATCTTGCTTTGTTAAAGTAATGCCGAATAAGTCAGAAAATATTTGTCTTATAAGAGGCTCAGAATTTACGATTGATCAAGGTATGCTTTTGGGAGTTCTTCCCGGAGAGAATACGGCAGAAACTATCCTTAGAAATATTGACTCGGATGAAGTAGTAATTTATTCAACTGAAGGAAAAGAAATCACAGATGACACTGTTGTTGAAACGGGATCATCACTTTCACTTGTTGACAGTATAGGAAAGGTTCACGATATGTTATCCGTGGTAGTTTCGGGTGATGTCAATTGTGACGGATACGTCAACAATAAAGATGCCGCAACTCTTTTCAAATGCCTTAGTGATTCGGATTTCAGTAATGAGATTCTCAATAAAAAATTCACTAAAGCTGCTGCAGACGTCAATGCCGATGCATATATCGGAGTTATGGATGTTTCTATTCTTCAGCAATATACACTCGGACTTCAGTCCCCGCTTAGTAAGTAAAACGTATTGCGTTGCTGAGAACACTCAGCAACGCAAGCATATGAATAATTCAAAGGAGAGATATAATGCATAAGATATCAAAAAAAGTTCTCTCGGTATTTATTGTATTTACACTTTTTCTGTCCTCTTTTCCGATATCGAATAATGTAGTGATTGCTGCCGAAAATCCGGGCAGAGAAATTGGCGGATACGACATAATTCTCGACTCAAATGGCGGAAACTGTGATGTTAACTCGGTTCACGTTACATATAACTCAAAAATCGGTGCACTTCCGACACCTGTAAGAAGCGGCTACAAGTTTCTTGGGTGGTACACTGATGAAAACGGCGGTTCAGAGATTGAAGAGGGAATGACATACACAGAAAAAAGCGGAATAACCGTTTATGCCGCTTGGATTGAAACATCGCTTTTTGACTGCGGTGAAGATTTGTCATGGGTGCTTGAAGGTAATAAGGTCATTATTTCAGGTAATGGAGAAATGAGGGACTTTATATCGTCTGTTTCACCATTCACAGAAATTAGGGACTATATCAACGAGGTGGAAATCCTGGACAGCGTGACAAGCATCGGTGATGGGACATTTTATGGTTGCACGAGCCTCACAAACGTAAAAATCGGCAACAGCGTGATAAGCATCGGCGAGTGTGCGTTTACATATTGCACGAGCCTCACAAACGTAACAATCGGCAACAGCGTGACCAACATCGGCTCTTATGCGTTTGAAAATTGCACGAGCCTCACAAACGTAACAATCGGAAACAGTGTGACAAGCATCGGCTCTTATGCGTTTGAATATTGCACGAGTCTCACAAGCGTAAAAATGGGCGACAGCGTGACCAGCATCGGTGATATGGCATTTTATTATTGCACGAGCCTCACAGACATAGAAATCGCGGACAGCGTGACTGAAATCGGTAGTGGTGCATTTTCCGGTTGCGACAGTTTATCATATAGTGAATATGATAACGCTCTTTATTTAGGCAATGCCGAAAATCCATATCTGTATTTAGAAAAAACTGTTTCGAAGGGTATTACTTCTTGTAAAATAAATGAAAAAACGAGATTTGTCGGTAGTTATGCGTTTGTAGATTGCACGAGCCTCACGAGCATAGAAATTCCGGACAGTGTGATAAGCATCGGCGAGGGTGCGTTTGAAAATTGCACGAGCCTCACAAACATAGAAATTCCGGACAGCGTGACAAGCATCGGATTTGATGTGTTTTTCGATTGCGACAGTTTATCATATAACGAATATGATAACGCTCTTTATTTAGGCAATGCCGAAAATCCATATCTGTATTTGGAAAAAACTGTTTCAAAAGGTATTACTTCATGTGAAATAAATGAAAAAACGAGATTGATTGGCGAAAGTGCGTTTTGTGAATGCACGAGTCTCACAAGCATAGAAATTCCGGACAGCGTGACAAGCATCGATGGTCGTGCATTTGTTGGTTGCTCGTGCCTTGTAAGTGTAAAAATCGGAAACAACGTGACTGGCATTGGCTGTGAGGCATTTTCTTGTTGTGTAAGCCTCACAAGCATAGAAATCCCTGACAGTGTGAAAAGCATCGGCGATGATGCGTTTTATAATTGCGAAAGCCTTGCAAGCGTAAAAATCGGAAACAGAGTGACAAGCATTGGCGAGGGTGTGTTTGAAGGTTGCACGAGCCTCGCAAGCGTAACAATCGGAAACAACGTGAGAAACATTGGCGATTATGCGTTCTATCATTGTGCAAGCCTCACAGACATAGAAATCCCGGACAGTGTGATAAGCATCGGCGAGGGTGCGTTTCATAATTGCGAAAGCCTCACAAACATTTCGGTGGATAGCAAAAATAAGAATTATTCAAGTGACAGCTACGGCGTTTTATATAACAAATATAAAACAACTCTTGTTCAATATCCGACAGGCAGTAGTCGCACATCTTTCGCTATCCCCGATAGCGTGAGAAGCATCGGCGATAGAGCGTTTTGTTATTGTGAAAGTCTCACAAGCATAGAAATCCCGGACAGCGTGACAAGCATCGGCGATGGCGCGTTTGAAAGTTGCACGAGCCTCACAAACGTAACAATCGGAAACAGTGTGACAAGCATCGGCTCTTATGCGTTTGAATATTGCACGAGTCTCACAAGCGTAAAAATGGGCGACAGCGTGACCAACATCGGCTCTTATGCGTTTGAA
>JAZUIT010000136.1:0-4474 GCA_045642385.1 Acutalibacteraceae bacterium | reverse complement strand
CTTCATCATCAAATTCAGAGCGATCAAACTGAACACAGTGCATATTGCCAAGCCCTGCTTGAGTTATATCTGGTATTGTCTGTTTTGCTTTTTCCCGATTTTCCTCTTTCGGCCTCTTTAAATCTGCAATTTTACCTATCGTTTCATCATCGTTTTTCTGCCCCATATCAAAATATATAGCCATTACTTTACGCAGAAAGCTGTATTTTTTATTTGACGGAATTGTATATCCCGTCTGCATTGTGCGGACATAACGCAAAATTTCATTGTCAACATAATAATTTTTGAACTGCATAAATGACTTGCCGAAAGAGAAATCATAATGGTTCAACGCTTCTATTATGCCCTGAGCGACACTCATTTTCATATCGGCAAAATGCGACGGCATATTGTATTTATAGGTATTTGCCAATGCGATTTCGTTTATCTTTTCTTCATAAGCACTTAAAATCCACTCAAGGTATTGTTTATTCTTTTTATCTGAATCAAGATATTTCTGTACCAAATCCTGATAATCGGGATTTTCAGGTGCAGATTCAATATGAAACATTGTAAAATCTCTGCCGTAATCAATTACAGAAAATGAGTCACTTTCGTTTTCTTCTGTTTCTTCTTCAAAATCTTCATACTCATACATTTTTCAATTTCCTTTCAGTTTCAGCATATACAGCACTCTGTGCCATATCCTGTTCATACTGATGATTTGCGTAATCTGCGTTGTATAAAGCCTTTTCTTTATGTGCTGATGCCACAGATACGGCCGCTTTATAAAATCCCTCTGAAATAATACCCCGGCTTTTACTGCGCCTAAGTTGAGAGCATCTTGAAGTATACAGATGTTTAATCGGGTCATCTTTCGCCTTATCTCTTCGTTTTAATATGACTGCATATTCCCGACACGTATAAAATCCTTTACCGTATTTTCTCGGATAATCTGTTCTGCCGTTGCAAACCTGCTGATTGTATGCTTTTGTCATAAAGAAATACCTTTTGCAGCTGATACATTTCCTTGCATAGTGCCCGTAATGAATACCCTCAAACAAATCAGATATTATAAAATCACGGTAGCTTGTAAATATCATTTTTCTGCCGAGAGTTAAGTTTTCGGTATATAAGGCACCGTATTCTGTTTTGATTTCTAAAGTATTCCGATTTTTCAGCAACCACAACGCTTCCGCAAGTAAATTTGTTTCATGATGCCCGGCTATTTCAGAATAACTATCGGCAATTTTCTTAATTTCAGAATAAGCAATAGAACTATCGTGACATATATTTTCAAAAAATAACAGGCAGTCTTTCATTTCACTTTCATTTTTAATCGTTCTGATAACAAACTGTGCATCAGCTAACTGGGGAAAAGTGCTCCACAGCTCACAGGGATTTGCTGCTTTTAATTTCCTTGACTGTTTTAAAATATTCACATCGTGTATTGTACGGGCCGAGAAGAGATCCGATATTAGTCTTCGCTCGTCACTGATATTAAACGGGAAAAGACTTCTGATTACCTGTAAACAACGACAAAGGCTTTCGCAAATGTCCGGTGTTTCAATAAGCATTTCGGGGATAAGCAGACTTTCTAAAGCTGATTCAATTGTTCCGATTTCTTTTTTCAATGCTTCTTCAATCGGAAATTGCTCATTTTTATCGGTAAATGAATTCAGCAGAATTTTGGAATATATTCCTGCAGGGCGTGTTATACCGCCGACTGTAATATTGCCGCTTGAAAATATAGCTTTAATGTTTATCACTGTGTCACTTCCTTGCCTGTTACGTCAATCGGTTTTGGCTGTTACGCTAAAACCTATGTTTTTTGAAAAACGGACTATTATATATATAGGAGGGTTCGTTACTCCGCATATGTATCCTCAAAGCCATCACGAACATATTTGTATAATATTGTAACACTGTTTTGAATAACAATTTGTCGAATAAAGGCAATATAGTACCTCAAAAGGTATTTAAACGTATAAAACACAATAATTCAGCCGAAAAAAGCCGCTTCTCTATAATGAAAACGGCTCTTTTTAATTACCAAAAGTGAAATGGGTTATTATAGCCCATATCAAACCGGCACTTTGCCTTGATAAAGTGGTGGTGGCAATTTTTGTTTTTAGAATACTGCGACACATTTATATCCGCAGGGTTCAGCTCTGTTCCCTTTTCACAAGGAATGGAGCTTTTATTTTTATACGAAAGGAGTGAAACCGATGAACAGATTAAGAGATGTTTTATCAGACAGCGGGTAAAACAACCACCGCAAATGTACCTTTATTTGACAGAAAAGTTTTTATGAACACTTCATTGAAAACACAAAACTTATTCAATAAAGGTACAAAATCAACGGCAGCGAGCCGATGGAAAAACAGCAAAAATCGGCTTGTTGACAAAAACTCAAAATTTTCAAAGGAGGGATTCTTATCCCAAGAAAGACAAAAGAATGTCACCTGTTCTACGGAATCGGTGACGATGAAATTCAGATTGACAGCTTTGATAAAAAACTGAATGAAAGTGTGTTACACCTTGCCGAAAAGGAACCTGCCGCTGTTGTTATCATCAACGGTGAGGACAAGCCTGCTTATCTTCGTGCGGCTGTGAAAATGAAAAATCTGTCAATTCAGTTTCACAAAACAGTTTCAGATAAGGCAAAAAAGTCCCGTTCTGAAAACGGCAAAAGACACACAAACAATCTTAAAAATCAAAAACATTAAAACAAAACGAAAGGACAAAACAGTATGTGCAATATTTTAAAAAGTGCCACAACTGCCACAAATATAGACTGTGGCACTTGTGGCAGATATTTTTTTACAGAGGGGGGAAAATAAATGGTTAGTTTTGAAGAACTGTTTCCGAAAGGTTACGAAGTCTTTGACAACGGTCTGTACCTTGTTAAACATCACCGTGGAAATGAAGAACAGATTTTAATCTGCAATTTTGTACCGTATATCGTCAGCGAAATTATCTGTGATGACGGTCTTGAACTTAACCGAAAGTATGAAGTTGAAGGCATAGACAAGCACGGTGAACTTTTAACGAGAATCGTTATCAGTGAAAAAGAATTTGCCAATATGGATTGGGTACGAAACAAGTGGGGTCTTGTATGCAATATCGCACCTGACAGCTCTGCTGTAAAGCGTCTTCGCTATGCTATGCAGGAGACTGCCGAACACGCCGAAAAGAAGTATATCTACCTTACAACAGGCTGGCATAAGATAAACGGCAAGTGGAATTATCTGATGCCCGGTGATAACAAATATACCGTTGAATTGCCCGGAAGATTGTCGGGTTATTCATTCCGCCGTGAGGAAGATATTGAAGCATTGAAGCTTATTCCTACGCTTCTTAATTCGGTTGCACCCGAAAGAGTTATGTATCCGTTAGTTGCGTATGCGTTCCTTTCTGCGATGAATACTTTTCTCAAAGAAGCTGGTTATGAACCAAAAACAATACTGATGCTTTTGGGTAAAACAGGCTCCAAAAAGAGTACGCTTGCGGCTTTGATACTTTCCTTTTTCGGCTCGTTTTCAGTAACCGATTTACCTATGTCATTCCGTGATACGGCGAACAGTATTGAACTTTTTATGTATTATCTTTCGGATACCTTGACCTGTGTTGACGACTTGCATCCTGTTAAAACTCTTGAAAAATCAAAAATGTTTACCCTTATACAGATGATATGCAGACTTATCGGAAACCGTTCAGCGAGAGGCAGACTTAATTCAAACTGCGATTATCGAAAAGACAGAATACCGAAATGCAATGCAATAGTAACAGCGGAGTTCTTACCTGACATCGGTGAAAGCGGAACGGCAAGGTTTATACCGCTTCGGTTAAATCACGGAGACATCGACAATGAAGGGTTAACAATCTTTCAGGATATTGCTTCTGACGGTGGATTATCGTGCATTATGTATCAGTTTACAGAGTACCTTAAAGAGAAAAAACTGAAAGATAATGAATCGGAAAAAGGGTTTATCAAAGAACTGCGTGATACCCATAACACCCTCAGAAATTATTTCAAACAGACCGCTGAAAAGAGAAATATCATTCTGCGTGACCGCCTTATTGATGACCTTACGGCACTTGAAACAGGTGCGTTATATATGAGTGATTTTCTTAAATCTAACGGTGTTATATCTGCTGAAGAGCAAAAAAATATGCTTGAAAAGTTCACGGATATTCTGATTGAAGTTGGTGCAGAACAGCAGGATATTACAATAACAGATCAGCCTACTCATATCTTTATCAGAAAGTTACAGACCCTTATCGATGCGAAACAGGTAACTATGATTGACAGAAATTCAGACGAACTTGATTTCAGAGATTCAAAGTTTATCGGTTATTACGATAATGATAATTACTACTTTGATAAATCGCTTGCCCATAAAGCTGTAAAGAACCTTTGCAAAGAACAGGATGAAGACTTTGTAATATCAGAAAAGGGACTTCGTGAAGCATTACACAACGAGGGTATCAG
>JAZUIT010000135.1:0-5013 GCA_045642385.1 Acutalibacteraceae bacterium | reverse complement strand
CTGACATTGTACGGAAAGTATGGATGTAATTAAAACTCATTGTTGCGTGTTCACTGACATTTGAATCAACCACAACAAATTCCAAACCCATTTCTTCTACTATTCCTCTGAACTGCTCAACTCTTGAATTAAACACATCATTGGCTCTTTTACCGCCGTATGTTCCTGTTGCTCCGACTTTAAAAAATGTAAGATGTGTAAGTGAAAATGATTTTTCGGGGTTATTTATATGCTTTAAAACACTGTAAAACGAATCAACACCGGCAGAAAATCCTGTACCAACACCTTTGCCGGATAAATCCCTGTTATCAAGTTTATCACATTCTATATTTATTTGCTTGTAATAATTTGAAAATTTTGCCATGGACGGGATATAATAATTGGAAAGCTGATAATAAAGCATTTCCGAAATTGCTCCGTCAATTTTTATATCATGCTTAAACGCCATAGCGTAGGGCAAAAATGCCAACACAAAGGCATCTGCCCTTTCATCGCAAAGATACTGTCCGTATTTTTCTTCAACGCCGTACCAGATTTCTTCGTCTTTACCTGCATAATTTACGATACTGCACAGCCTGACTGTACCGTTTTCCATTTTCTTTATGTAAGGTTTACCAATATATACCACTTTCAAATCACCTCATTTTATTCTATATACTTAGATAATTGTAGCAAAACCAAATAAAAAAATCAAGTTTTACATGTAAATTTTCCTATAACCCACATAACAAAAAATCTCAAACTGTAATAATTATGATTTCGGACGGTTAAATGAGGTACTCCAATAGGGGTATAATGTCAACGGTGGGAAAATTTCCCTTTCAGTTTTCCTATAACCCACATGACAATAAACACAGCCAAATTCACAAGCACAATTCCGGGACCCGCGGGAACCTTGGTAGTGACTGTCAGATACATACCTATAATAAAGCACACCACGGACACGACGGCAGAGGAGATAACCACACTTTTAAAGGTTTTGAAAATCCTCATTGAAGTAAGTGCAGGGAAAATTATAAGGCTGGAAATCAGCAAAGCACCCATCATTCTCATACCCACAACAATGGTAACAGCCGCCAGCACAGCCATAAGAGTATTATAAAATCCGGCATTTGTACCGACCGATTTTGCAAAGCTTTCGTCAAATGTAACCGCAAAAATCCTATTATACAAAAAGACAAAGGCGGTCAATACTACTATGGTCAAACCTACGCTTATATATACATCATTTTTGCTCATAGCCAAAATTGAACCGAACATATAGTTGTTTACATCTAAATTCATACCCGAGGTCAACGCAGTAACGGTGATACCCACTGCAAGAGAGCCGGAGGAAATTACGGCTATTGCCGCATCACCCTTAATTTTGCTGCTTTCGGAAATTCTCAGCAATAATATGGCGGCAACCACAACCACGGGTATAGACACAATCAAAAGTGACATATTCATAACCAGCGCCACGGACAATGCACCGAAACCCACATGAGAAAGTCCGTCACCTATCATGGAATATCTTTTAAGTACAAGGCTCACACCCAAAAGTGCGGCACAAAGGGACACAAGCACACCTACAATTACTGCCCTGCCCAAAAATCCGTAGGAAAACATAGAGGAAATTGTTTCAAGCACCTAAATTCCCTCCTGTCATTTTTTTATACAATTCGGTTTTTATATAATCCTTTGTTTCGCCGAAAAACAGAGCTGTTTTGTCAATCTGTAAAATTTTATTTGCGTGGGTTACAGCTTTGTCAATATCGTGGGAAACCATAAGCACGGAAAGCTTCTGTTCGTTTTTAAGCTTTGACAGAATTTCATAAAATTCAACCGTAACAACCGGGTCAAGTCCTGTTACAGGCTCGTCCAATACAAGCAATTTTTCCGCTGAACACAAAGCTCTTGCCAATAAAACTCTCTGCTGTTGACCGCCGGACAAATCCATATAGGATTTTTTCTTCAAGTCGGCTATACCCAAAAGCTCTAACTTTTCCATAGCTTCTTTTTTGTGGTTTTTGTTATAAAACGAAAAAGCCTTTGCCTGAAATCCGGACATTACAACCTCGAAAACACTTGCCGGAAAATCCTTTTGCACCTGTGTCTGCTGAGGAAGATAGCCTATTTCTTTGCTTGAAACCCCGGACATTTCCACACTGCCTGAGCTTAATTTTAATAAACCTAAAATACCCTTTAACAGAGTGCTTTTACCTGTTCCGTTTTCGCCGACAATGCAGATATAGTCCCCCTCGTCAACCGTAAAGCTGACATTTTCCACAACGGTCTGTTTTTCATATTTAATTGAAATATTTTTACATTCAATAAGTGCCATCACGACAATCCCTTTCTGAGATTTTCAACATTCTGTTCCATAATTGAAAGATAACTTACACCTTTGTCAAAATCTTCTTTTGATACATTGTGTGCGGAATGGAACAGCAGTAATTCAGTCCCCGTTTCCTTTGCCAAAGCCCTGCCTACCTTGGGGTCGGATAATTCTTCGTAATATATTACGGGTATTTTATGTGCCTTAATTCTGTCGGTAATTTCTTTGAGAGTTGAAGCGGAGGGGTCTGCATCCATTGAACAAGAATCGTAAGCACTCATATATTCAAGGTCATATTCTTTCAGGAAATACAGCAAAGCACATCTGCCCCCGAAAATAACCTCTTTCCGCTTACCGTTTGCAACAACTTCACGGATTTGCTTGTCAAGATTTTTTAATTTTACAATATAATTATCGGCATTTTTTCTGTAATAATCACTGTTGGCGGAGTCAATTTCACAAAGCATATCCGCAATTTCATTTACAATAATCTGTGCATTAACGGGACTTGTCCAAATATGCGGGTCAATCTCGTTTTCGTGGTGACCGTGTTCATCCTCGGAATTTATCATTTCAATCTTATTTGAAATATCCAAAACTTTTAATTTATCACTTTTTACGGATTCGATAATCTGCTTTGCCCATGCTTCCATATTATCGCCCGTGTAAATAAATGCGTCAGCCTGATTTATTTTCATCACATCCGATGCGGTAGGCTCAAAGGAATGACTTTCCGAACCGGGCGGCAACAACAAAGTTACATCTGCCATATCCCCTGCAATTTCACGACAAAAATCATACTGCGGAAAAAGAGTGGCAATAATCGAAAGCTTATTTTTTTGCTTTTCTGTTTTCATGCATCCGGCAAATAAGCAAACCAAAACAAGCACCAGCAAAAGGGAAATTACTTTTTTCATTCTGCGTTTTCCTCTTTCCTGCAATTTTTACAAACTCCGTAAAATACGGTTTTAAAGCAGTCAACCAAAAATTCGTGTTCATCGAAAACGTGCTTTGACAGTGTGTCGATATGCTCACATTCAAGGTGTGTAAGCTCACCGCATTTGACACACATAAAATGGTAATGGTGATGACAATCCCCGTCACCTGCATATTGATAGCAGGTGGAAAGTCCGTCCGGCGCAGGATATTTGTGTATAACCCCGTCATTTACAAGCTTGTCAAGATACCTGTAAACCGTGGTTTGTCCAACATCCACCTTATGTGAATGTAAGTATTCCATAATATCCTTGACCGTCATATGAACTTTTGAATTTTTCTTTAATGCATCAAGTATGATTTCCTTCTGCTTAGTTTTGTAATCCATAGCTTTCCTCCAATTGAAAATGAAAACCATTTTCAATTTGCTATTTTACACCATTTTACAAATAATGTCAAGAGGAATATTTAATTAGGAAATTCAGTTTTTAGTTGAGGTTTCGGATAACTTCTAACCAATAACCACTAATTTTGTCATTGCGAGGGATTTTCGTTCCGTGGCAGTTTACGGTAAAAAATGTATGGCAAAACCATATACTTTTCACCTGCAAAAAATCCGAAGTTCAAAATATATCGAAATACAATGTAGCCATTTTTTCATATTTGTATTATAATTAGTTTTGTCAGGAGGAAATGTTATGTTTAAAGTTGAAAATGATAACCAAAAAATAGGAAGCTATTTGAAATTTTTAATAGAACAAAGCAAATATCCGAAGATTCGTCAATTTGCTAAGGCATATCTTGAAAAAAGCGGAATTACAAAGCCGTCTGACCAACAAATCAGCAATATGAATAATAAGATGGTGCAAATAACCAAAGGCAATCAGTCAATTCAGGTATATGATCTCCCGATTATTTGCGAATTGCTGAATGTGTCCTGCGAAGAGATTATTACTGCCGGTAAGCATTATGTTCCCATTTCCGGTCATATTACAAATTATGAAATTGCTTTTTCAAAGGATTCTGCAAAATGGCAGGAATACCTTGCCAGAGATGACAAAATTTTCTTGAATTCGGATGAGTATAACAAAACAGTTATAGACTATGCCTTTGAATTTAAAAATTACGATTTTTTAAAGTTTTTAATGGATAATAATTATATATGGTTTGTTGATAACAGCAAAAAGGAAGCTTATGAAAGAACATACTCATTCGGAGCAGGAACAAGTATTAAACCAAAAAAAATTGCTCCGGGGTATTTTTTAGAAGGTGAGCTTTGCTCTGATGAAAACAAATTGCGTCAAAATATGATTTATTTAGCAATAGAGAACGAGGATTGTGATACTCTTACAAAGCTGCGTGCCCGTGAAACTCCGGCATTATACTCCGCCTGTTGCTACATAAAGCCGCAAATAAAAAACAAAGATTATTACGATAAAAGGGTAATTGATGAGATTGTAAATGCAAATCAAAAAATATTAGGGTATTTTTCAGAAGAATTTTCCATAATCGATCAATTCGAAAACGAGCATTGGTTTATGTATCCGTATATACAAGCGGTTCTTGAACAGCTCATTGAAAAGAAAAACAAATACTCCGAAGTATTGCTACGCCGTGCTATTGAACATAACCAAAAAGTGTATGATAAATTGTTCGAAATGGTGGAAGAAGCTTTTGAATTATCAAAAAAACTTTACAATACCGACGGATATAAATTGCCCGTAGAAGATGTAATTAATATTGCAATGCATTATTTTAAA
>JAZUIT010000134.1:0-2326 GCA_045642385.1 Acutalibacteraceae bacterium | reverse complement strand
CGGTGTTGCAAACGCAATCATCCTTCCTACAGTTATGGAATACAATGCTCCTGAAACAGGCGATAAATATAAATATATCGCAGAAGCAATGGGCGTTGACACAACAGGTATGAGCGTTGAAGAATTCAGAAAAGCGGCAATTGACGCAGTTAAGAAGCTTTCATCCGATGTAGGTATCCCTGCAGACCTTAAAGCAATCGTTAAGGCAGAGGATATCCCGTTCCTTTCACAGTCAGCTTATGACGATGCTTGCAGACCGGGTAACCCGAGAGATACAAGTGTTGAAGAAATCGCTGAACTTTATAAATCACTCATTTAATAAGGGCTCTTTGTCAATAGTTGGGGTATAAGTTAAAAAGGAATATTTGCAACTAATAGCAGTCGTCGTCAGACGGCTGCTTTAATATTAAGTTGTTTGTAATAAAAGATATGAAGGATTCGGTTTCTGAAACGATTAAAATTTTTGTATCCATAAGCATTGCGTTTAAGTACTTTGATCTTGTTGTTGCAACCTTCAGTAAAGCCGTTAGTATAAGGTACAGAAAAAGAATTGATAATACCGTTATACCAATTTTTCATAGTTTTTGCACATTTTTCTAATTCAATAAGATCAGAGTTTTCAGCATTTTTAATCCAATCAGACATTTCATTGCTTGCAATTGCTTTATCCTTGCAATCAAGAATTTTTAAGAATTCTTCTTTATAGAAATATGCACGGCTTAAATTAACAGATGCATATAACATAACATTTACTTGTTGCTTTTGGTCATCGGTTAAATAATCAAAACGCTTTAAAAGAAGCTTTTTTGAATGTTTAAAATATATACGGTATTGTTTATTAAATTTCTTTTGTTCAGTTTTTCGCACCCGTTCAAATGCCCAGATTATTTGCCTTATCCAATGGTATTTATCTACTATTTGAGTAGCATTTTTTAACCATACAGATGATATATCTGAATATGTTTTCCACATATCACTAACAAAATATTTTACATTTTTTCGTTCATCCGGATTGATTTGTTTGAAATACTTAGTCAAATAGTGTGCATATCGGTTTGGCAATATATCTAAAACTATACCGTTTACCGGATCGGTAAGAATACATTGATATTTTTCTCCCCATGTATTACCTTTAAATTCATCTATTGCAAGTACCTGTGGTAATTTATTTGGTTTAGGATAAGAAACAACATCAAATATGCGTATAACGGTTGTTACTGAAAGATCTACTTCACGAGCTACACTGGTGAAAGATCGTTCATCACCAAGTTTGTTGATCACATAAGCCGCCAAACGGTTTGTCATTCGATGATATCGAGGAAGAAAAGTATTTTTTTCATAGAATCTTTTATTGCAACATGGGCATCTATATCGTCGCTTCCTTAATATGATTTTAACTAACTTTCCGAAGGCGGGTATATCTTTAATAACTTGTGTTCGATAATCGTGTATTGTAGTTGTTGCGGTACCGCAACAACTACAATACTGTTCTTTCCTTTCCATTTCTGCATATAGGGTAATATTTTTTTCATTATTTTCAATATTTGTTATTTTTACCCCTTGCAATCCGAGTAATTTTTCTGTAAAATGTTTGTAGAGCATATTTGGCACCTCCGTCATGGTTTTTCGACAATTCCATTTTAACGGATTTTAGCTAAATATGCTCTACTTTTTTAAAATTTATTTTATTATTTTTTCGTAGGCTCTATTTTGCTTTTTACCCCAACATTTATTATAGAGCCAAAAAAAGATAATAGATAATACATAATAACGAAAAGATAATAACAAACCTTTTGCCGGGCATACCTGTTTCCCCGACTTGGAAGCCGTTAAAATCCCGTCATGGATGCAACGTCACGTTGCCGGGTAGGGGCGTGCATTGCGCGCCCGTTTTAAATGTTACAAAAAAGTTTGCGAAAAAAGCAAAATACAGGACTTCCTGCCGGGCGGGGATGCCGGCAACGTGACGTTGCATCCATTTCGGGATTTCAACTGCTTCCAAGTTGGGAAACAGGTATGCCCGGCAAGAGATTTTGCATTATTATCTTTTCGATATTATCTATTATCTTTTTTGGTGCGTCAAGGATGCCGCACCGTTTTCAAAAGATTTCATAATTGCAGGGGCGGAACGCCGGGGACGTCGTTCCCTACGGAAAAATTGACAATTTTATATTGACTTTTGATTTGCGTTCTGCACTGAATATTTCATTCAAAATAAGGACTGCCAAATTCAGATGCAGAAAGCGTTTTCTTTGCCCTGAAGCTGTATATTCTATACTGTGAATGGGCAAAAAGCACTTAGAAAATCAATCATTACTGATTTGCG
>JAZUIT010000133.1:0-3467 GCA_045642385.1 Acutalibacteraceae bacterium | reverse complement strand
TATTATTTTTATCAAAAGATACAAATAAACTTAATTGGAAAAATTATACTGTTGAGTCGGAAGTGATATTGACAGATAAGTATATTTCAGATACTCCAATTAAAGTTGCGGCATTAGTTGCCGGAGCAGATTCTTCAAAAGCCGGCTATGAATTTGGACTTTGTTATAATACGAGCTCGGGAAATTTCTATGTTCGGTTATTTAACCGAAAAACAGGAAAGCAAATCGGTAAAAATATTGCGTGCACCTATTCTTTTGGCGATGTTGCATATCTTAAAGTTTCTTTATCAAACAATATTATAAAGTGTTATCTTGATGATAATCTTATTATAACTCAAACAATAGGAACAGAGCCGATAAGCGGAACAATAGGTATGCGAATTGCCGGAACAGAAGCATATTTTGATAACATTAAAGTTTCTCAGACAGTTAATGATTCTTCCAATCTTCTTCCTGATATAAGAAATAATAATCTTTGGTTCTTTGATGATTTCAGCAAATTCAATTCTCTCAATGACCGTGGTTGGTTAAATGAATCCGATATATTAAGAGAAAGAATGTTACTTGGTGGCAAATCAAATACTAATTATTTGTCAAACATTGAAAAAGCAAATGAATGGACTGATTATTGTGCATCTGCCGATGTTCGGGTTTGTATGAGTGACGAACAAATATCAAATACCGTTTCATCAGCCGCTTTGGTTGTCCGTTCTTCAGGTCCGAAAGACGGTTATGAATTTTCCGAATTGATTAGTAATAAAACCGGCGTAGGCGGGTATAGATTATATGACCGAAAAACGGGAACGGTTTTGGCAGAAAACAGTGATGTGGTTTCAAATGCGGACGAAATTTCAAATTTGAAAGTTTCGGTTAAGGGAAATAACATAAAATGCTATGTTAATGATTCAATTTTGTTTGATGTTGTTGATACAAACAATAGCAATCCAACAGGCACCATAGGACTTAGAAGCACGGGATATTCTGCCGATTTTGATAATGTTGCTGTAGGAAAAAGTTTTATAGCATCTCCAAAAACTTCAACTTATTGCGATTATCCCAAATTGATAATAGGAATTGTCGGAATTGTATTGTCTCTTGGGCTTTTTGGCTTTTTTGCGTATAAAATATTAAGAAAACGCGATTGATAATTTTGGCAGGCAATTTTCTTGCCTGCCGATTTCATATACCAGACTATATTATAAATTAACTTTTGAATGTGCTACTTTGAGGGAATGATTTTTTGAAAAAATTTGATTTTTATACAACAAAACAAATAAAACCGATGGGTTGGCTGAAAAAACAACTTGAAATCCAAGCTAACGGCTTAAACGGTAATCTTGATAAAGTGTGGCCATCGGTCAAAGACAGCGCTTGGATTGGCGGAACAGACGAAGGATGGGAGCGGGTTCCTTATTGGTTGGACGGTTTTATTCCGCTTGCATATTTGCTTGACGATAAAGATTTAATCGGAAGAGCGAAAAAGTATATAAACGCTATTATTGCAAAGCAAAATAAAGACGGATGGATTTGCCCTTGTAAAGCAGAGGATATACCTACTTACGATACTTGGGCTGTATTGCTCATTTCAAAAGTTTTGGTTGTATATTATGAATGT
The DNA here is from genome assembly GCA_045642385.1 of Acutalibacteraceae bacterium. GTDB lineage: Bacteria > Bacillota > Clostridia > Oscillospirales > Acutalibacteraceae > RGIG2945. Next base: position 1,852 of record JAZUIT010000133.1, on the reverse strand, counting down.
TCGTCCGATGAGCGAATCCCCGATGTGTTATATAATGTTTTGAAAAATTATTATGATTTATTAAAGTCAGGTTCTATTAAATTATTTGCATGGGGTGAATTTCGTTGGTTTGAGGGCTTTATCGGTATTGATTTTTTGAAAAAGCATTTTAAAGACGAGTGGATTTCCGATTTGGCTCACATATTAAAAAGTCAAGGTAAAGATTTCTGCGAAGATTTTGAAATGTGGGAAAAGCCGCTAAACAAGTGGACTTATAATACACATGTTGTAAATTTGGCTATGATGTTAAGGTCAGAAGCCCTTTCGTGCGATGCATTGGGAGAAGATTATAAAGATTATGCAAAGCAGTATTTAGATATATTGTTTAAGTATAACGGAACTCCCGTCGGAACATTTACGGGTGACGAATGTTTATCCGGTTTAAGTCCGATACAGGGGACTGAACTGTGCGCAGTTGTGGAACTTATGTATTCTTATGAGTGTCTGTTTTCATATACTGGTGATTCAAAATGGCTTAGCTTATTGGAACTTGTGGCATTTAATGCTTTGCCGGCAGCCATCAGCGATGATATGTGGTCGCACCAATATGACCAAATGAGTAATCAAATTTCTTGCATAAAATTTACCGGAAATCCTATTTTCGGAACAAATAACGGAGAAGCACACCTATTTGGATTGGAACCGAATTTCGGCTGTTGCACCTCAAACTTCGGTCAGGGTTGGCCTAAATTTGCACTTTCTGCCTTTATGCATAATAATGACACCGTTGTTTGTGCAGTTCCGGTGCCTACCGAGTTGCATTCAAACGGAATAAACATATTGCTTGAAAGTAATTATCCGTTTGAAAATAAACTTGTTTTCAATGTTTCAACCGAAAAAGAATTTGTTTTGGAAGTTCCGATTAAATTATTTGCGGAAAATATAAGAATAAACGGAGTTAAAACACAAGAATATAATCTTAAATTCAAATTTGCTAAAAACGAAAAAAGAGCAATTACAATAGAATTTGATACTAAACCTGAAGTTTTGAAAAGGCCTCATAATCTGAATATTGTAAAATGTGGTTCTTTGGTATTTTCACTGCCGTTAAAATATGAAAAAAGAATAATTGAGTATACAAAAGACGGCGTTGAACGCAAATTCCCTTATTGTGATTATGAATATTACAGTAATGATAATTGGGAATTCGGTTTTTCGGGCAAAGAGTTTACTAAAATATTTAACGGTATAGGAAAAATTCCGTTTGATTCAAAAAATCCTCCGATTATTATAAAAACAAAAATGGCGGGAATAAATTGGGGTTATCAAGAACGATTTGAAAATGTTTGTTCAAAAATTCCAAACAATATTAAAGCAACTGATAAATTAGTTGAAAAAGAACTGCACCCCTACGGATGTGCAAAACTCCGAGTTACCGAAATACCTTTTGTCAAAGAATAATGGTGATGTAAATGTCAAAAAATAAAATATTTTTGGGAGCGGCAACCGCTGCGTATCAAATTGAAGGTGCCTATAATGAGGATGGAAGGGGAATATCCGTTTGGGATGATTATTCTAATGACGGCAGATGTGCAAATGGTGAGACCGGCAATGCTGCCTGCGACCATTATCATAGATTAGAGGAAGATGTCAAGTTAATGAAAAATCTCGGCATCAATGCGTATAGGTTTTCAATTTCTTGGACAAGAATTATTCCAAACGGAATTGGAGATACAAATGAAAAAGGAATTGAATTTTATAATAAACTTATTGATTTGTTGTTAGAAAACAACATAACTCCTTTTGTTACTTTGTTTCATTGGGATTATCCTCTTGAATTACAAAAAATGGGTGCTTGGTTGAATCCTGAAAG
>JAZUIT010000132.1:0-2803 GCA_045642385.1 Acutalibacteraceae bacterium | reverse complement strand
AGAAACCTTGAACGCAAAGCAGACATTTTCACAAAGAGAACCATTAAACCATACAAGGCAGTCACAAGTGTTGATACTTCTGCTGAAGCTCTTGCTGTTTCCATTGCTGAAAGAGCGAGAGTTGACATGGAATATATGTCGCAGTTGACCGGAAAATCACCCGATGAAATCGAAAAAGACCTCAAAGGTGTCATTTATCGTGACTTGGGCGAAAAAGGCGAAGATTTACACTTGTCGCAATTCAGCCTTGAAAACTGTCCTTTCGTAACTGCCGATGAATACCTTTCGGGCAATATCCGTAAGAAGCTCGCAACGGCTGAAAGAATAGCCGAATCATCCTCTGAAATGAGGGAAGCTGTATCAGCAAATATAGCCGCATTGAAGCAGGCAATGCCAAAGGATTTGGATGCTTCAGAAATTGAAGTCCGGCTTGGAGCAACATGGATAGACAAAGAATATATAGAGCAGTTTATGTATGAAACATTTAAGACCCCTCATTACAACCGCTTTACAACAAAGGTGGATTACGCTCCGTTTACGGCGGAATGGAACATTTCCGGCAAGAGCAATTTCGGCATCTATGATGTTACGGCTTGCTCTACTTTCGGAACGACAAGAGTAAACGCATATAAGATTCTTGAAGATACCCTTAATCTCCGTGATGTCAGAGTATATGACACCATAACAGATCCTGACGGAAAGGAACGCCGTGTACTCAACTCAAAAGAAACCACACTTGCACAGCAGAAGCAGCAGGCTATCAAGGATGAGTTTCAGAACTGGATATGGAAAGACCCTCAGAGAAGATATGAACTTGTGAACAAATACAACGAAATGTTCAACTCAACCAGACCCCGTGAATATGACGGCAGACACCTTTCGTTTGTCGGAATGAATCCGGAAATTAAACTTCGTGAGCATCAGCTTAATGCTGTTGCTCACATATTATACGGTGGCAACACCTTACTTGCCCATGAAGTCGGAGCCGGAAAGACCTTTGAAATGATTGCCGCCGCAATGGAATCAAAAAGGCTCGGATTATGTCAGAAACCGTTATTTGCAGTTCCCAATCATTTGACGGAACAGTGGGCTTCGGAGTTTATGAGGCTTTATCCGTCTGCCAACATTCTTGTTGCAACCAAGAAAGATTTTGAAACGCAGAACAGAAAGAAATTCTGTGCACGAATCGCTACCGGGGATTACGATGCGGTAATCATCGGACACTCTCAATTTGAAAAAATACCCGTTTCCCTTGAACGGCAGACTCAGGAACTTGAAAACCAGATAAGTGAAATTGTTGCCGGCATTGAAGAACTGAAATGGTCAAGAGATCAGCGGTTTACCGTTAAACAGCTTGAAAAGACAAAGCGGCAGTTAGAAACCAAACTTGAAAAGTTACTCTCAACGGAGCGTAAAGACGATGTTGTAACCTTTGAACAGTTGGGTGTTGACAGACTGTTCGTCGATGAAGCTCATAATTACAAGAACCTTTTCCTCTACACAAAAATGAGAAATGTTGCGGGAATTTCCACTACCGAAGCACAAAAGTCTTCGGATATGTTTATGAAGTGCCGCTATCTTGATGAAATAACCGGGAATAAAGGTGTTGTATTCGCAACGGGTACACCCGTATCCAACTCAATGACAGAGTTATATACAATGATGCGATACTTACAGTACGATACTCTGTCACAGAGAGGCTTATCGCATTTTGACTGTTGGGCTTCGACCTTTGGCGAAACCAACACGGCAATCGAGCTTGCACCGGAAGGAACGGGGTACAGAGCGAGAACAAGATTTTCAAAATTCTTCAATCTGCCTGAGTTAATGAGCCTTTTCAAAGAAGCCGCAGATATTAAGACGCAGGATCAGTTGAACTTACCAAGACCCGAAGCAATTTATCACAACGAGGTTGCACAGCCAACGGAAACGCAGAAAGGGCTTGTAAAAGAATTGTCCGAAAGAGCTGCCGCCGTTCATGCCGGAGCTGTTGACCCGTCAACCGACAATATGCTGAAGATAACCTCTGACGGCAGAAAGTTGGGACTTGACCAGCGTACCATAAATCCGGATTTTGCCGATGAGCCGCAGACAAAGGTTAATCAATGTGTAAACAATATTATGAAATTTTACCGTGAAGGTGAAACGGACAAACTTACTCAGCTTGTGTTCTGTGATATTTCAACGCCTAAAACCAAAGCTGCCGCAAGAGCAGCGAAAACGGCTGCGACAAATCTTGAAGCACCTATGGAAAAGAGCTTTACTGTTTATGAGGATATTCGTGACAAGCTGATATCAAGCGGTGTTAATCCGGAAGAAATAGCTTTCATTCACGATGCAGACACGGAGGTAAAGAAAAAAGACCTCTTTGCAAAGGTCAGGTCGGGAAAAGTCAGAGTATTATTCGGCAGCACCTCAAAAATGGGTGCCGGTATGAATGTGCAGGACAGATTGATTGCTCTGCACGACCTTGATGCACCGTGGCGACCCGGCGATTTGGAACAGCGTTCAGGCAGAATTATCCGACAGGGCAACAAAAACAAGCAGGTGCATATATTCCGTTATGTTACCGAATCTACATTTGATGCGTATCTTTGGCAGACACTTGAACAGAAGCAGAAGTTTATTTCGCAGATTATGACTTCAAAATCTCCAGTGAGAAGCTGTGACGATGTGGATGAAACAGCATTATCCTTTGCGGAGATTAAGGCTCTTTGTGCCGGTGATCCGAGAATTAAAGAAAAGATGGATTTGGATGTCGATGTGGCAAAGCTGAAACTTCTCAAAGCCAATCATCAGAGCC